>WVZU01000387.1:0-16630 GCA_011772275.1 Planctomycetales bacterium
AGACTCCTGACCCCGCCCAGGACTGACCCCGTCCAGGACAGCAGTTTCGGCGGGGTCGGTGACCCGTGCCGAGTGCGCGGCAACGGGTTGAACCAAAGCAAAACGGGCCCATAAAAAAATTGCCGCGGCCCGCTGCAGACCGCGGCAATTGGTCATTTCTCAAGCATGGGCAGCAGCTTAGTTGCTGCTCACCGTAAAGGCCTTGTCAAAGGCCTTGTCGCTGAATACCAGGTCCAGCTGAGCGTCCCCTTCGGCGCCGTCGACCTTCTTCCGGCAGCCGTTGCAGCAGAAGGTGACGCTGACACCGCCCACATCCAGGGCCGTATTTTCCTTGACACCCTTGCCGCTGATCGGGCACTTGCCCTGCTGGGCCTGGCCGGTCGTGGCCAGCTGCAGGTTGGCCTGGGTGGCGTACTTCGCCTGGTTGCCGGCAAAGGCCTGGGGGCATTTGTTACAGCAGAAGAAGAGTTTGCCGCCACGGTAATCGACCGACGAGCCTTCCTGGGCCGGGCCATCGGAAACGGGGCACTTGGCACCGCTCACTTCCACAGCCCAGGCAACGCTTAACCCGAAGACCAAACCGAAGCCGGCCACCAGCAACGTGGATCCTGTTCGTTTTTTCATCATCGTGGTTCCTTTCTGCACATGAAGTGATTTTGGACGACCCGAATCGTAGCTTGTCAACGCTGAATTTTCAGGCAGCGAAACTCGCCAAGCGTTTCGGCCTTTTCTGTGCCGCTGAAAGTCTTGGCGACTTTCGCTACACGGGCAAGGGCGAAATCTTCGGTCTGACAAAACATGACCTGTGTACCATATCGCGCCGCCAGAGTGAAAGTCAAACGAAAAACGATCCGAATTTTTCCCTGCCAGCAGTGATCTGCTGGCGGCCGTCCGATGCTGCGCCAGCACCGCTCGCTCTCGATAAAACCGCCGCCGCGATCTGATCCCTTAGGCGGCCGGCACTTCGGTCTGCTGGTAGTCGTAACGCTGCAGGTACGCGGACCAGCGGCGGTCGATCTCGGCCTTCAGCTGGGGGGCCAGCTCGTGCCGGTTGGCCTGGTAATCGCGTTGCCCGACCAGAAAGTCCTCCACAGGGCCTCGGACGTAGTCGAAATCGCCCAGCTGCAGATGCTGGTATACATGTTCCAACTGGCTCAGCGGGTCCGCGACCAGATCTTCGTAGCGCACCTGGCAGATGTGAGCCGGATCGAGCTCGGCTTTTTGACGTTCAAACGCCTCGTACATCCTGTTCAGGCTGTTGAACACGTAGTCATCCAGGTGCTTGTGATGCGGTATTTGAAAGCCCTGCGCGGCATCCAGGGCCTGCCAGGTGCGGCGTGTGGAGGGGAAGAGCGCATAGGGGTGACGCACCATGTGCACGAAGCGGGCGCCGGGAAACATTTGCGCCAGCAGGCCGATCCGGCCGGTGTGGGGCGGCGACTTGAGGATGATGCGTTTGCCCCGCATCAGGGTCAATGCTTTGAGAAACGACTGCAACGCCTGGGAAAACTGCTGTCGCTGCCAGTCCGACATCGCGTCGGCATCGAGGCACTCGGAGTAGTCGTACGGGTCATTGGGAAACGCCATGCGGTTGTAGGGGGTGGGGGCCCCCATCGCGCAGAGGGCAAATTCATCCTCCTGCGGCCGTTCGAAACCGGCGGGCATGTTGTCCATCGGCCGCTTTCTGGGCATCAGAATCCACAGCAACCGCGGAAGGATCCACTCCGAAATCACAAAATGGTGGGGGGTAAAGCACTCGTAGGTGTTCGGATACGTGAAGCGGTCGTCACAGACCATCAGTTCGTGCATCAGCGTCGTGCCGCTGCGCCAATGCCCCACGATAAAGACCGGAGGCTGGTCGATTGTCACATCGTCAATCTGCTGTCCGTACCGCCAGCGCTGCAGGCGGTAGAGTGCCGAGTTGAACATGGTGCAGGGCAGCAGGATCGCCGCCATTGCCCAGCTCAAGGGGTGAATCCGAAAACGATGCCGCTGGAGGAGGTGGAAATAGTCACCCGTCCGCATCCCGTGCCAGAAACGCGGGCTGTACAGCGGATAGTTGTTGAACTTTTCTGGAGATTTCTTGGCCAAAGTCGACCCCATCTGGCAACGAGTACACAACCGCCGGCCGGGCGGGTGCCGGCGGGGCTTTGGTCATCCTAGAGCGCCGCGGAGGGTTGTGTCCAGCATGATTACGGGCTGTCGCGGGAAATCTGGTACTCGTCCAGCTTGCGATACAAGGTCGCTCGACCTATCCCCAGCATTTTGGCCGCCTCGACCATATTCCCCCCCGCGCGACGGACCGCTTCGGCAATCAGCCTCTTTTCCCAATCGCTGATTTTCAGGGTCTCCATCTGGTCACCGATCGCATCCCGCAACCCCAGCTCGTGCGGCTGGATCTCTTCTCCTTCGGCCAGCACGACCGCGCTGTCGATGACATTCCGCAGCTGGCGGACGTTGCCGGGCCAGGAGTAATCCAGCAGGCTTTGCCGGGCGGCGACGGAAAGGGTCAGCCCCGGCCGGCCGTGCTGCCGCCGGTAATGGTCCAGGAACGAATCGATCAGCAGAAGAATGTCATCGCCCCGCTGGCGCAGCGGCGGCAGGGTCAATTCGAAAACGCTGAGCCGGTAATAGAGGTCTTCGCGGAACTTTTTTTCGCGTACCGCCTGCTCCAGATCTTGGTTGGTGGCGGCGATGACACGGACGTCGACGGTGACTTCGCTGGAACTTCCCACCGGCAAAAACGGGTGGCCTTCCAGAATCCGCAACAGTTTCGCCTGACCCTCCAGGGGCAATTCGCCCACTTCGTCCAGCAACAGCGTCCCCAGGTCGGCTTGCTGGAAGTAACCCACGTGGTCGCGATCCGCGCCGGTAAAGGCACCCGCCTGGTGCCCAAACAACTGGCTTTCGATCAATTCGCGGGGAATCGCGGCACAATTGACCGACAACAAAGGCTGCTCGGCACGGGGACTGGCCCGCTGGATGGCCCGAGCCACAAGTTCTTTTCCCGTCCCGCTTTCCCCGCGAATCAACACACAGCCGGTGGCGCGGGCCAAGCGCTGGATCTTCGATTTCAATTGTTGCATCGCCGGACACGCGCCTACCATCTCGTCGTAACCGGGTGACTTGGCCGCCAGCTGCTGCAGGTCCGTTTCGAGACTGGTCTGTCGTCGAGCGCGAACCAGGGCCACGCTCATGATGTTGGCCACCGAGACGACAAAATCGAATTCGTTTTGCTGGAAGTGGCCCTGGTCGCGATAAACGTGGACCGCTCCGCGCAAAACACCCCCTTGCAGCAGCGGCACACAGATGGCATCGGCGTAGTGCTGCAGGCTGTCCGAAGAAGTCGCTTCGCGCTGGTTGGCAATCCAAACCGCATGGCCCTCTTGGCAAACGACTTTTGTCAACTGTTGGCTCAGCCGCACATGTTCCGTTGCCTGCTGGGGGATCACCAGCTTGGGCACCAGCTGGCCGGCGTCGTTCACCCACAAAAATCCAATCACCGAGGCGCCCACCTGTTCGCTGGCCAATTCCAGGGAAACGCGAATCACGCTTTCCGGATCCGTCAGACCCATCAGCTTGATGCTCAACTGGTACAGCACCAACAACTCTTTAGCCTGTTGAAGGTCGCGCAGAGCCTGGACGGCCAGCATTCCGTCGCTGTCTGGATTGACAAGGTGGTCCTTGACAATCGTTTGCGTCAGTTTCTGTTGTCTTTCATCGGTCAGCCCGGGCGGCTGGTCGGACATGCTGAAGGCGAATTCGGTCGAGCCAACTCGAATCCGGCAGCGGTCGCTGAGCGTCGCCTCGTCAACTTTCTGTTCGTTGACGTACGACCCGTTGCGGCTGCCAGCATCGCGGAGGGTCCAAAGGTCGTCGTCGCGACTGAGGATCGCGTGGACACGCGAGCAGAGGGGGTCGGTCAGAATGACGCTGCACTCCAAACCCCGACCTATGCGATTTTCACAGTCGGCGTTGAGGGGAAAGACCGAACCCGGCTGGCTGCCCACCGTCATGGTGAGATAAGTATGCACTTTTTCAATATAGCAGTTTTGGCGGCTCCTTTCGCATGGTCCGCCGACATCTGGCCATCCGCCCCGCGGGGTGCAGACCCGCCAGCTGTGGCTCGCCCCAGCGGACGTCGATCTTGTTCCAGAAGGGCTGGCTGTATATGATCCAACTGGCCGAATAACTCGTTTGGCTTCCCTCATTTAGCCCACCCCCGGCCGCTGCTCGGAACCCCACACCCCTACAGGAACGCTCCCATGAAATCGTTGGCCCCTTCCCGCCGCCGCAAGTCTCGCTCGCAGACCGTGATCGGCATCTGGGTCCTGGTTCTCTTGATGACCGGGATCGTCGTTCGTGCCGCGCTGGCCGAGCTGGAGGGCCCGTCCGCGCAGGATCGCCGGGTAACGCTGGCAGTCACTTCCTTTTTAAAACAAGACCATCTCTCGCAGCGCGACCTGGACGACGAGATTTCGCAACGCTGCCTGAACAGCTTCCTCAAGGCACTGGACCCCATGAAGCTGTACTTTACGCAGGCCGACATCGATCATTTTTCGCGGTGGAAGCATTCGCTGGACGATCTGGTCAAACAGGGCCATGTCCAGTTTGCCTATGACGTGTACAAGGTGTATCTGGAGCGGCTGGACCAGCGGATGAAAGGGGTCGAGCAGCTGCTGGAGATGGAGCACGATTTTACGGTCGACGAATCGCTGAGCACGGACTTTGATACGTTGAATTATCCCCGCGACGAGGCGGAAGCGAATGACCGCTGGCGGCGGCGCATCAAGTACGATTTGCTTGTGCAGAAGGCCGCCAAGACGGAAGCGGAGGAAGCCCGTAAAAAACTCGCTCGCCGTTACCGCACCTTTGCCCAGAACAAGCACCAGACCGACAACCACGAACTTTTGGAGATTTTTTTGTCGTCGCTGTCGACCAGCTACGACCCGCACACTTCCTACATGTCCCCCAACACGCTGGAAAATTTTAACATCAGCATGCGGTTGCAATTGGAGGGCATTGGCGCGGCACTGATGATGGAGGACGGGCACACGGTGGTCAGCAAGATCATTCCCGGCGGAGCGGCTTCGAAAGATGGCCGCTTGCAGCCGGAAGATCAGATCATCGGCGTGGGACAGGACGTCGAGGGCCCGCTGGTCGACGTGGTCGGCATGCGGCTGAACGACGTCGTGAAATTGATCCGCGGCAAACGGGGCACCGTCGTCCGCCTGCAGGTGATCCCCAAGGGGACGGGCGAGCCGAGCGTGTATGAGATCACGCGCGCAAAAATCGAACTGAAGGACAGCGAGGCGCGGGCGGAAATTATTGAACTGGGCAACAAGCCGGACGGATCGACCTACAAGATCGGCGTGATCGACCTGCCCAGCTTCTACATGGACATGGATGCCGCTCGGCTGGGCAAGCCGAATTTCAAAAGCACCACGCGCGACGTGCGGAAGATTCTGGTCGGGCAAAAGGATCCAAACGGCAATGTCACTCCCGGCTTTGTCCAGCAAGGCGTGGACGCCGTCGTACTGGACCTCCGCAAAAACGGCGGCGGCTCGCTGACCGAAGCCATCAATCTGACCGGCCTCTTCATCGATAAAGGTCCCATCGTGCAAGTCAAAGATGCCGACGGTCGCGTTCAGCATTACGACGACCTGGACGCCGGCACCGCCTGGAATGGACCCCTGGTCGTGCTGATCAGCAAGTTCAGCGCCAGCGCCAGCGAAATTTTCGCCGGCGCCATCAAGGACTATCAACGCGGGATCGTGGTCGGAGACCACCATACACACGGCAAGGGCACCGTGCAGACCTTGCTGAACCTAAGTCGCCAGCTGTTCCGCCACGACAAGGCGCCCCCGCTGGGTGCCCTGAAGATCACCATGCAGCAGTTTTATCGACCAAGCGGCTTCAGCACGCAAAATCGGGGGGTGTTGTCCGATATTGAGCTGCCTTCGATCACCAGCCATTTGGATGTTGGCGAAAGTGACCTGGATTACGCCATGAAGTTTGACCAGGTGCAAGCCGTGCCTTTCCAGAAAACACAACGCGTCAACCCCGTCATGGTCGCTCAACTACGCCAGCGGTCCGAACAGCGCCGTGCCGCTGCCGAAGACTTCCAGAAACTGGAAAAACGAATCGCCCGCTACAAGGCGCAGAAGGAACGGAAGAGCATTTCGCTGCATGAAGAAAAATTCTTTGCCGAACGCGAAGCCCTGGAAGACGAGGAAGAAAAGTTGCGCGAGGGCCTGGTCGACGAGGACGACGAGGATCAACCGATCTTCGAGCGAAACTACTACAACAACGAGGCGCTCGATATCACCTTGGATTACGTCCAGCTGCTGGCCGGCGGCCGCCTGGCCGCGCGAGATTAGGCAGCGGGGGGGAGTGAGGGGGTGATGGGGTGATGGAGTGTACCCCATCACTCCCCTACCCCATCACCCCCCTACCCCATCACCCCCCTACGCCCACCAGCGGGACCCGCAGGCCGTCATGGGCCAGCTGCACGCCGTGGGGCAATCGAGCGTTGATTGAGTCGTGATCCATTTCGTGGGAGAGGTGGGTCAATAGCGCGCGGCGCGGTTTCAAACGCTCAATGACCCCCAAGGCCTCGTCCAGGCTGAAATGGGTGGGGTGCGGCCGGTCGCGGAGGGCATCCAGGATCAGGAGATCCAGGTCCTCCAAAAGCGGCCAGCTTTGCGGAGGAATTTCGTTGGTATCGGTGCAATAGGCCACACCACCTACGCGAAAGCCCAGCACATCAAATGGGCCATGATGCAGCCTGAGCGGGGTTATGTTTGCGCCAAGCACCTGAAACGGATCGGTCGTAATCTGACGAAATTCCAGATCGGGTGTCGCACCGGCATGCGTCGGTTCTCCTTCGGCAAAGGCATAATCGAAACAGCGCCGAATCCGCTGTTCCACCGACAGCTCACAATACAAAGGAAATGCATGCCCCAAATAAAATGGAAACAGACGGACGTCATCCAGACCCATCAAGTGGTCGCTGTGATCGTGCGTAAATAGCGCGGCATGGATGATACCAATTCCTTCGCGCAACAGTTGCCATCGCATATCGGGCGACGTGTCAATCAACAGATTGCCTTCTGGCAACCCCAACACGATGCTGGCACGCGTGCGCTGGTTGCGTTGGTTGGCGCTGGTACACACCGGGCATCCACAGCCGATGGCGGGCACGCCTACCGAGGTGCCGGTACCCAGGAAGATCAATTCGCCCGGAAACTCAATCGTTCGAACTCGCCTGCTCACCACTGCACGCTCCGCCGTCATTCTACCGCCGGGCATCGCCAAGGCGACCGGCCCGTCTGGCCACATTGGCCGTTTTGCCGACCCGGTATCCGGCCGCACATGCCGGCGTGGAGGGGACATTTCCCGTGTGAATCCTAGTTGACCGCACCCGGCAATCGCTATAAACTTCTTTCATGGAACATGTTGCGCGGATTTTGGCCGAGCAAGTTAGCTTTGGCGCCCCATGCCCCCGCGCGGTCTGCACGTAATCTGGCGTGCATCACGCCCCGGGTGTGGGCAGTTGCCCCCAAGAGCGGCCCCCTGTAGTGAAGACGGCGTCCTGTCGGCGGCCGGCGAACACGATGGAAGTAATCGAACGCATCTGGGAATACCTGTCGCTGTTTTTCGGCGGATTGTTGAAAGGCTTTGAACGCGGCATCACGTCGGTGTTCGGATCTTCCAATGCGCGGCTGGTCAAAAAGTTCTACGGACGGGTCGACGCGATCAATGCTCTGGAGCCGAAATACCAGGGGATGGACGACGATCAGCTGAAGCAGCAGACGGTCGATTTTCGTCGGCGTCTGGACGCCGGCGAAACGGTGGAGGATGTGCTGGTCGAGGCCTTCGCCGTCTGCCGGGAAGCGGGGCGTCGTTTTCTGAATATGCGGCACTACGACGTGCAGTTGATTGGCGGCATGATCCTGCACAGTGGTTCGATTGCCGAAATGGTTACCGGCGAAGGAAAAACCCTGGTGGCCACCCTGCCGGCCTACCTCAATGCCCTGGGGGGTCACGTCCACGTTGTCACCGTCAACGACTATCTCGCTCGCCGCGACATGGAATGGATGGCACCCCTCTACATGGGCCTGGGCCTGACCGTGGGTGCCATCCAAAGCGATATGCAGGGCCAGGAGGGAACCCGGCGGCGCCAGGAGGCCTACGCCTGCGACATCACCTACGGGACGAACAACGAGTTCGGTTTCGATTACCTCCGCGACAATATGAAGCTGGCCGCCCACGGTGACGACCGGTTCCCCAAACAGAACCAACAGGTCCAGGGCCCGCTGAATTTTGCCATTATCGATGAAGTGGACAACATTCTCATCGACGAAGCCCGTACGCCGCTGATTATTTCCGGACCCGCCCACGACGACCCGCGCCGCTACAGCGAAGCAGACCGCATCGCGCGGCAGCTGAAAAAAGAGCTGCATTTTGTCGTCAACGAAAAAGAACATTCGTCGCACATGACCGACGAGGGGATCCGCCAGGCCGAGCGGCTGGCGGGCGTGGAGAGCTTTTATACGGCCGGCAACATGGACTGGCCTCACCTGATCGACAACAGCCTGAAAGCTCATTACCTCTACAAACGCGACGTGAACTACGTCGTCAAAGAGGGCCGCGTGGTGATCGTGGACGAATTCACCGGCCGGCTCATGGAGGGACGGCAGTGGAGCGACGGGTTGCACCAGGCGGTAGAGGCCAAAGAGGGGGTCAAGATCAAGGAGGAAACCCAGACGCTGGCCACGATTACGCTGCAAAACTATTTCAAGCTGTACAAAAAACTCTCCGGTATGACCGGTACCGCCATGACGGAAGCTGGTGAATTCTGGAAGATCTACCAATTGGATGTCGTCGCCGTACCCACGAACAAGGAACTGCAACGGATCGAATATCCCGACGTCATCTTCCGTTCGGAAACGGAAAAGTTCAGTGCGATTGCCGATGAAATTGAACAGCTGATCAAATACGACACGCTGTCCATGAAAGATGGCAGCCAGCTGATGGGCACCATCGATCGCGAAACCGACGACAGCGTGGTTTTCCGCTTGAAAGACAAAAAGAACAAAGAAACGATCTCTCGCGACAAGATCGCCGAGACCCAGCTGCACGGCCGGCCGATCCTGGTCGGAACGATTTCCATCGAAAAAAGCGAACGACTCGCTCGACTGCTGGACACACGAGGTGTCCCACACGAAGTGCTGAACGCCAAGCAACACAAACGCGAGGCAGAAATCGTGGCTCAGGCCGGTCGCCTGGCAGCGGTCACTATCGCCACCAACATGGCGGGCCGCGGCACCGATATCATCCTGGGCGGCAACCCGGAAACACTGGCCTGGGCACAACTGCAAGACAAATACGCCACCCGGCTGGACGTGCCGCACGACGAATGGGAAAGCCTGGTCACTCAGATTCGCAACGAAGAGAAGATGGCCAAGCAGGCTCAGCAAGTCAAGGCGTTGGGAGGCCTGCATATCATCGGCACCGAACGGCACGAAGCGCGGCGGATCGACCTGCAGCTCCGCGGGCGCAGCGGCCGCCAGGGGGATCCCGGCAGCAGCCGCTTCTATCTCTCCCTGGAAGATGACCTGATGCGGATCTTTGCCGGCGAGTGGGTCAAGAACATGCTGACGCGTCTGGGCATGCAGGAAGGCGAAGCCATCGAAAGCAAAATGGTCTCCCGCCGCATCGAAGGCGCTCAGAAAAAGGTCGAGGAACGTAACTTCGAAGTCCGCAAGAACCTGCTGGAATATGATGAGGTGATGGACGAACAGCGAAAGCGGGTCTACCGGTTTCGCCAGGAAATCCTGGACGGCACCAACGGCCGAACGCTGATCGAAGAAATGATCGAACGGCAGGTCGATCAACACCTGGACAAGTATTTGGATCCCTCCTTCGGCACCGACTCGTTCGCCATCTGGGTCGGCAGCCGGCTCGGCGTGGAATTCGACGGCCGTGACTTCAAAGACCTCGATTACGCCAGCGCGGAAACCTACGCCAAAGATCAGGCCGAACGGATGGCCGAAGCCCAGGTGCTGGACGCCATCGACGAAAACCTGCCGGAAGAAGAGGACGCGCAAGACTGGAACTGGGAGGCGCTGGCGAAATTCGCCAATTCGCGATGGCATCTCTCGCTGCGGGATCGCGACTTGAAAAAGATCGGCCGCCAGCGGCTGGACGAATCCCTGATCGAAATGGCTCAGCAGGCCCTGCAAAAAATCGACCTCACCGAAGGCGCCGGATACCTGGAAAAGGATTTCGGCCTGAAAACGGCCCTGGATTGGGTCCAGTACAAATTCTCGCTGGAATTACCCCTGGAGGAATTCCGTGATCTGGAGCTGCCGGAATTCAAACAGCAGGTTGTCGAGGCGGCTGTCGCAATGTACGACCGCCGCGAGATGGAATTTCCCGTGAGGGCCGGACTGGTCCACTTCACACGCCGTGACGTGGGGGGCAAACGCTACGACCGGGATAAACTGGTCGAATGGGCCCGCCAGCGGTTTGGCGTCGAACTGGACCTGGACGACCTCCGCAACAAGCAGCGGGGGGAGATCTATGATCTGCTGGTCCAGCACAGCCAACAGCACCACCAGCGCGGCCAGCAGCTGGGCGCGGAACTTGAGCGGCGGATCGAACACATTTTTTCCCCCGCCGCCACCTCGGAGACCGCCTCGCCGGAAGACTGCCAGCAACTGGTCGCCTGGGCCCAGGACAACCTGCANNAACCTGCAGGCCGATCTGGACGCCGAAAAACTGGCACGGCTGGACCGGGCCCAACTGGAACACCAGCTGTCGATGGCCCTGCAGGACCACTTCTGCCCCGAAATCCGCCGCATGGAACGCTCGCTGGTCCTCCAGATCCTCGATATGACCTGGAAAGACCACCTGCTGGCAATGGACCATCTCCGCAGCAGTGTCGGCCTGCGGGGCTATGCCCAGGTCGATCCCAAGGTGGAATACAAGCGCGAAGGCATGCGGATCTACGAGGCCATGTGGAACTCAGTCGACGAACGCGTGACCGATCTGGTCTTCCGCATGGAACAGCTGGACGAGGAATTTGTCAGTTCGACGTGGGTCGAGACGGCGGCCACGCACGAGGAGGCCAAGTCGGCCAGCGAGCTGGTGGCAGGCGAACAGGAAGTTTACGACGGATCGGAAGCCGAGCGGCTGGAACCGATCCGCAATCGCGAGCAGCGCGTGGGCCGCAACGCCCCCTGCCCNNNNGCCGCCTGACCCGGGCGCCGACCGCCAAGTTCTTTCCCGTTGGCCTGTGTGGGCAGTGACAAGGATGTCGTCATGACCGGTTATTTTTTGAACGCTGTTTACCTTCTCCTGCTGGTCCTGCTGTCTCCCAGTCTCCTGTGGACCGCGATTCGCAAAGGCAAGTATCGGGCCGGCGGAGCGGCCAAATTTCTGGGACGCGTCCCCTTGCGCGAGGGCCAGCAGCCGTGCGTGTGGCTACACGCGGTCAGCGTCGGCGAAGTGCAATTGCTGGGAACGCTTGTCCCGGCCCTCCAGCGCAAAAACCCCGCATGGCAATACGTGATCTCGACCACCACGCGAACCGGTTTTGCCCTGGCTCGTGAAAAATTTCCCAATCACCTGGTCTGCTACTGCCCCCTGGACTTTACCTGGTCCACCACGACGGCCATGCAGCGCCTGCGGCCGGACCTGTTGGTCCTGACCGAACTGGAACTGTGGCCCAACCTGATCCGAGCCGCCGTCCGCCGCGGCACCCGGGTGGCCGTCATCAACGGCCGGCTCAGCGAAAAAAGCTTTCGCGGCTACCGTCGCATCCGACCGTTTGTTGCCAGCATCTTACGCCAGATCGACGTGATCGCCGTGCAGAACAGGCAATACGCCGACCGTTTCTTGAAACTGGGCGCAACGCCCGCAGCCGTGCATCTCACCGGCTCGATCAAATTCGACGGCGCTCAAGTCGACCGTCGCAACCCGCGGACCGAAGGATTCCGTGCTCTGGCCGGAATCGCCGAGGACCAGGTCGTGTTTCTGGCCGGCAGCACCCAGCGGCCGGAAGAAGCGCTGGCCATGACCGTCTTCCAGCGGTTCCACCCGCAGTTCCCGCAACTGCGATTGATCCTGGTACCCCGGCATCCCGAGCGATTCGACGAGGTGGCCCGGATGCTGGAGGGCAGGGGGCTCCCCTGGCAGCGGCGTTCGAGGTTGGCCGAACAACCGCTGGATCCGCCCGACGCGCGGATCCTGCTGGTCGACACGGTGGGTGAACTGGGCGCCTGGTGGGGCACGGCCACGATCGGCTTCGTGGGGGGCAGCCTGGGCTCGCGGGGGGGCCAGAACATGATCGAACCGGCGGCCTACGGTGTGGCCCTCTGTTTCGGCCCCCACACGCAGAATTTCCGCGACGTCGTCCAGGCCCTGCGGGCCGTCGACGGAGCCCGGGTCGTTGGCGACCAGGAACAGCTGTTCCAGTTCGTCCAGTGGTGCCTGGAAGATCCTCAAGCGGCCGCCGAGCAGGGCTGCCGTGCGGCCCAACTGGTCGCCGCCAGTCGTGGAGCGACAGCCAAGACGACGGAATTGCTGGACCAGCTGATGCACGACGGCAAAGTGGCCAGCGGGGCGCGCCCCGCAGCCGCTTGATGGATCCTCCGGTCACCGCGAACCAGCCCGGTTGCCGGTCCGCAACCCAAAACGTACGGCAAAAACGGGCCGGGGAAATGTCAAGGGGTGCCACTCAGCAGCCTGCGGCTGATCACGTGCTTCCCTGGACTGACATGGGTCCTGTTTGTTGCCTTTGAGACCCTCTCTTATCGCCGTCGGGCAACTCTTGGAAGCCCTCCGCCGCTTGGTGTACAACAAGGCTTGGCCACCCTGGCGATCCCTGCCCGGTGGAAACGGATCCTTCTGCCGACGCCTGGCGAAACCGGCCAATCGGGCGGCAAGCTGATCCGCGTCTACCGAATCGCTTCCAGACGAATTCTACGAACCATGCCGGAACTACCGGAAGTCGAAACCATGCGTCGCGGAGTGGCCGCTTGTGTCGGCCGCCGCATCGCGGCCGTCGCCAAGCCACGTTGTCGGTTGAAACCCATCCGTTTGGCCCCATCCCTGGCGCAAATGCGACGCCGGGTAGTCGGCCAGCGAATCGGTGCCGTGGATCGAGCGGGCAAGCGGGTGCTGGTGCGGTTGGAAAACGACGACACGCTGGTCTTTGAACCGCGGATGACGGGGCTGGTGTTGCTGGCCGATCCGCCGAATCGCCAGCATCTGCGGCTGCAGCTGGTATTCGATGACCACCGGCTTCCCCCGCAGCTGATGTACTGGGACCGACGCGGCCTGGGCTCGGTCCGCCTCATGGACCCCAGGGCCATGGCGCTGGCGTTTGGCGCAGGCCAGCTTGGCACCGATGCCTTGAAAATCACCGCCCGCCAGTTGCAGTCGCGACTCGCGGTCAGCCGCCGCGAAATCAAGGTTGCCCTCCTGGACCAGCGGGCCGTGGCCGGCATCGGCAATTTGTATGCCGCCGAAATACTACACGTCGCCGGCCTGCACCCGCGACGGCACTGCGATCGGCTGACTGCCAGCCAATGGCAGCGATTGCATCGCGCCATGCGGAAAGTGCTCCAGGAAGCGATCCGCTACGAAGGCTCGACTTTGTCCGACGGCACCTATCGCAACGCGCTCAACCGCCCCGGTCGCTATCAGAACCGGCATCGCGTCTACCAACGAGCGGGGCAGATGTGCCTGGCGTGTGGGAGCAGAAAAGTCGAACGGATCGTCCAGGCTCAGCGGGCCACCTTTTTCTGCCCCGCTTGCCAGCCGCTGAAGGGGAAAGCCTGAGCAGCCCAGGACATGCTTGGGATAGCCCATCGCCGATAGCCGCGCGGAGCGGGACCTGTGTCCCCCCCGGGATGCTCACCGGGCCCCGACCAGTTGCCGGGCCTCTTTTTCCGCCTTTTTCTCGGCCTTGATCGCTTCCTGTACGTCGGCGGGTACGCGGCGGTAGCGAGCGAATTCCATGGAGAACGTCCCCTGCCCCTGGGTCATACTCCGCAGATCGGTGGAATAACCGAAGGTTTCGGCCAGCGGGACTTCCGCTTCGATCAACGCCGTCTCGCCTTGCATTTCCGTCCCCAGGATGATCCCGCGGCGGCTGGTCAGTTCCCCGGCCACCGGTCCCTGGTAAACGGTCGGCACTTCGACTTCCATCTTCATCACCGGTTCCAATAGAACGGGTCTGGTTTTAAGAAACGTTTGGCGAAAACAATTTTGGGCGCACAGCTGGAATGCCAGGTCGCTACTGTCCACTTCGTGGTAGGACCCATCAGTCAGCCCCGCCTTGATATTGACCACCGGAAACTCGGCGATGGGACCTTTGACCATGGCGGCCCGAAAGCCCTTGTTCACGCTGGGGATGTACTGTTTGGGAATCCGGCCACCCACGATTGTCTCTTCGAAGATGTAGTTTTCCTCTTCATCGTCGGGCAACGGTTCCAGGTAACCCACGATGTGGGCGAACTGTCCCGACCCACCGGTTTGTTTCTTGTGTCGGTAGTCAAAGTCGACGCGCTGGGTGGGCGCTTCACGATAGCTGACTTTCGGCGCCCCCACCGCGACCTGCACGCCGTATTCCCGGCGGATTCGTTCCAGGTAAATCTCCAAATGCAGTTCGCCCATGCCGGCAATCAGCGTCTCGCCCGTTTCTTCGTCGGTGCTGGCCGAAAAGGTGGGGTCCTCTTTACGAAAACGGCCCAGGGCCTTGCCCAGCTTGTCGCCCGCCTCGCTGCTGGAGGTTTGAATCGCCATCTTGATCACCGGCAGCGGCACATGAATGCTCTCCAGCGTGCAGTAATTCTGCCGCCCGGCATAGGTATCGCCGCTGGCCGCATCGACCCCCATGACGGCCACGATGTCCCCCGCCGCGGCGCCGTCGACTTCTTCCCGCTTGTCGGCGTGCATCCGCAAGATACGGCTGAAGCGCTGCTTGGCACCGGTCCGCTGGTTGTAGTACTGCTGTCCCTTCTGAATGCTGCCCTGGTAGAGCCGCATAAAGGTCAGCTGCCCGTACGGGTCATCGACCAGTTTGAAGGCCATCCCCACAAAGGTCGCCTGCGGGTCCACCTCCAGGCGGATGGTCTCTGGCGGATCGTCCAAGGTCATGGCCGTCTTTGCTCGATCGATCGGTGACGGCAGGTAACGGATCACCGCATCCAGCAACGGCTGGACGCCCTTGTTGCGAAAGGCGGACCCCAGGAAGACGGGAGTGCAATCCAGCGATTGCACGGCATCGCGTAGCACCTGGTGGACCAGCGCCTCCGGAACTTCTTCCTCGGCCAGCAGCAGTTCCATCAACTGGTCGCTGTACATGGAGAGGGCTTCCAGCATATGTTGTCTCGCGTCGGTGGCTTGCGGGATCAGGTCCGCCGGCACCGCTTCCCTCCGCACGGTCTCGCCATGGGCACCGTCGAAATAGAGGGCTTGCATCGAGACCAGGTCGACGACACCCTCAAACTGTTCCTCAGCCCCGATCGGCAGCTGCATCAGGATTGCATCGCAACTCAATTTTTCTCGGACCTGCCGGATCACACGTTCCGGATCAGCGCCGGTGCGGTCCATCTTGTTAATGAAAGCCACGCGGGGTACGTGGTAGCGTTTCATCTGGCGATCGACGGTCAGCGACTGAGCCTGCACGCCGCCGACGGCGCACAGCACCAACACCGCACCGTCCAGCACGCGCAGGCTACGTTCGACTTCGACCGTAAAGTCGACGTGGCCGGGCGTATCGATCAGGTTGATCGCGTGACCCTGCCATTCGACAGAAGTAGCGGCACTGGTGATGGTAATGCCCCGCTCGCGCTCCAGCTCCATGTGGTCCATGGTCGCCCCGCCACCGTCCCCGCGGACCTCCTGGATGCGGTGAATGCGTCCGGCGTAATAAAGGATCCGCTCGCTAAGGGTCGTTTTGCCCGAATCGATATGAGCGGAGATGCCCAGGTTTCGTACTTGGTCGACGTTCATGCTCTTTAGATTCTCTTCTCTGTTAACCAGGCGCACCTGTCCTCTGCCACGCGGCAGCGCGCAGACAGGGGGCGTCCAACACACTTTCCTTCGGAAAAACTACCCGCTCGGCATCCACGGCCGGCAGCGGGCCCAGCCCAGGTTGGGCGGGGGGCGGGACTGTATATACTATGTCTTTTTCGACAACAAGGCCAGCGGAAATGGAAGGTTTTGCCGGAAAGGGGTGCCGGCATGGGAGCAGGGCCCCCGGCCAGACAGCTCGGCCGGCGCCACGCCGGGCGGGCCGCATCGGCCCCCACCCACAGCTCGGCCGGCCCCTCGCCCGCCTCCCACTCAGCCGACCCCCTCGCCCGCCTCAAAACACCCCCACCACTTTGCCCTGCAACAGCTTGATCAAAAATACCCCCAGGTTGCTGGAAAAATGGGCGGCAAAACAGGGGATCAGCGACCGGTAGGGGTTCAGCGGAAAGAACCGCACCAGGTAAAACCACAGCGAATTGAGGAACACCAGCGCCGTGCTGAAAACCGCCTTGACCGACAGGTCCAGCGACCAGCACCGGTAAAACTCGGACCACGGTATCTCGTCCTGCGGCTCGAACTT
>WVZU01000387.1:16642-16920 GCA_011772275.1 Planctomycetales bacterium
CGAACAGAATCGAGACCAGGATAATGCTGACGACCAGGCCCCACCGGCCAGCCCGCTCGTAGTACAAAAATCCGCGAAAAATCAGTTCTTCGATAAAGGCCGCCGCCAGCGTGTAGACACCGTACATCACGGCCATCTCCGTCTGCTGGCCGACAATGTCCAGCTGATACTCGCCGACCACCTCCAGCCCCAGAATGGCCAGCGTGCCGACGACAGCGATCCCTACGGTCGGCAGGCCGACAGGCATGGCGCCTGGCAAGGTATCCTCGCCGATCTGC
>WVZU01000162.1 GCA_011772275.1 Planctomycetales bacterium
CGTCCATGCCCAGCCGCATTTTTAGCTCGTCAAACTGCTGCTGGTAGATGTCGCTGGAGGCATGGACATGTTCAGCCTCTGTAATGAACCGCATTTCCTCCTCGCAAGGAATGTTGTGCTCGTGGAACACCTCTTCGAACGGCTGCAGATCTGAGCCGTAACAGATCAGCAATTTGTGTTCGTCGAACTGGACCTCCAGCGGGATACTGGGATTCAGGACCGCGATGCCGGCGCAGCCGTCGTGCAGCAGCAGCTCTTCATAGTCATAAAGCATGCTTTTTAACACCGGCAGGTCGATATGTTCCCGATACAGGTCGCGGTGGCCGCTGCCGTTGCGGCTGTGGCTGGTCTCCAGCACCACGTCCACGTTGTCGCCCAGCGGATCCAGGAGGTCGAGAAAAAGTTCGAACAGGTTTTCGGTAGAGGCCGAACCCATCAGGACGGGTACCGAGACGTGGTTGGCTTCGTCACGAAAGACATCGTGGCGAAATCCAGTACGCGGGACGACCTGCAGGTCGTAGGAGGGGCGGACGGCGTCGGTCAGCATGAATTCGCCGTAACGAGCAATTTTCAAATGGGCTTCCAGCTCCTCTTCCGAAAGCTGCTCAAAACTGCTCGGCAAAGAATTGCTCACCTCCTCGTGAAATACGTTGCGAAAGAACTTCTTCAGGAATCCCATGATGGCCCGGCACCTTGTTTAGGAACGCATGATTCGAGTGGGACGGGTATGACGGCTGTGGGGACAACTCATACCCAACGCGGGAAGCACTCCGTCAAATCTTAGGTTACGACGTTCGGCTGGCGGGCCAACGGAATACGGTTTCTGGCGGAAGGAATTTGTTGGTGGTCGCTAGAAACGGAAAAACCGCAACGGTCACCGGGGGTTGTGGATGAAAAACAACCCATGGCGACAACCGGCCACGTCGCAGCAGTGGTCTCCGGCCGCTTCACAAAAATTCTACCACCCGCGCGGCCAGCCCGCCGGCGCGATGGTCAGAAAATCATCCCCTGAGGCAAGATGGACTGAGGGAGATAGTGATCCGCGAGTTTTTGTGTGCCACACAACCGACACCGCCTGCACCAATGGCGCGACATGCGGGATTTAGGGTTGCAGGAAATCAACGTCCGGTGCCATTACGACGTGTACCGCTTGTGGGCACGACGCGGGGGCGAAGAGTCAAGCGTGGAGGGAAAGTTGGGCGAGGCAGGATTGTGGGCAAGCGGCGTGGCGAGCGGTGGTAAGTCTTTGCCTGGCAACAAAGAGGACACGATTTGACTGCAAGCGGTATGGATCCGGCGTTGAGGTTGAAATTGCCACCCCGGACGTCGCCAGGGGAAAACCTGGCCGTCGCACGGCAGACGGCTTGTGTGAAATCCGGGATAGGAGGAAAATTCGCGATATGCACTCGACAACGCGGTTTCAAGCAGCTCAGAAAATCCCCGGCTCGGCCACCTGCCGGCCGGCCAACCCCGTGCGGACGATTGCCCTGGCTGCCACCGTTCTCTGCCTGCTGTGGTCCTGGCACCCCCCCCTCCGCTCTGTGGCGGCGGAAAAGGTGGCACCGCCCGCAGACCGCTCGGCGACGAAACTACTGGCCGATAAATGGGACGTCGTCACAATCGGAGGCACCCGCGTCGGCTTTGGCCATACCCGCTCGATCGCCTTCCAGGAAAATGGCCGCCAGCTGAACCGGACGGAGATGTTGCTGACCATCAAAATGACGCGGTTGGGGCAGACCGTCGTCACGGCCATCGATTTGCATTCGGTGGAGACGCCCCAGGGCGAACTGGTCCGCACCCGCACCCGCGTGACGCTGGGCCCGACCCCGGTGGTGGCCGTTGGCCAGGTGGAAGACGACCAGCTGAAGATCCGCTTTTCGTCGCTGGGCAAGACCACCACCAGCACCCTGCCCTGGTCGCCGGAATACGGCGGCTTTTTTGCGCTGGAACAGTCGCTGAAAAAAAAACCCCTGCAGCCCGGCCAGCGGCGTCAGCTGAAGGCCCTGGTACCCGTCTTCAACCAAGTCGCCGATTTGCAACTGGTCGCCGAAGATTACCAGCAAACAAAGATGCTGGACGGCCGCTTGCAGCGGTTGCTGAAAATCAACACCGTCACCCGCCTGGGAATCGTGGAAATCCAATCGACCATGTGGACGGATCCGCAGGGAGAGGTGCTGAAGATGTACGAGCCCGCCACACAGCAGGAAACCTTCCGCACATCTCGACAGGTGGCGCTGCAGGATACCGAAGGGATCGGACCCGATCTGCTGGTCAGCACCCTCATCCCCGTCCAAGGGCTGGAGGACGCAGATCGAGCCAAAAGTGTTCGCTATCGGGTTACCGTGGCGGGTGGCCAGCCGGTGAAAATCTTTCCCTCCAGCGCGTCGCAAGCGACGATGCCGGCCCAGGAAGACCAGGCGCTGGTCACGGTCCACCGCCTGAAAGTCAAGGCAAAAAACCAGATCGATCCCCAGCGGGGGGACCAGCCGACGCCGCAGGACCGAGCATCTAATAATTGGATCCAGAGCGACCATCCGGAGGTGCTCCGTTTGGCGGGCGAGGTGCTGCCGGAAGAAACAAGTCACGGCCTGCTGGCCGTGGCGCTGGAACGGAAAGTCCACCAGCTAATCCGCAAAAAAGATTTCACCACCGCGCTGGCTACGGCTGCCGAAGTTGCCAGGTCGCGACAAGGGGACTGCACCGAACATGCCGTGCTGCTGGCCGCCATGGCCCGAGCGCGGGGAATTCCTGCTCGTGTCGTCGTGGGCCTGGTCTATGTGCCAGCCCTGGGCGCCTTCGGCTATCACATGTGGAACGAACTTTGGATCGATGGCGCCTGGTTGCCCCTGGACGCCACCCAAGGAGAAGGCGGCACGGGTGTGGGACACATCAAGCTGGCCCACTCCAACCTCAACGTCGGAGCGGCCGCCTTCCTGCCCGTGATCCAGGTCATGGGCCGCCTGGACATTGAAGTCGAACAGGTGGAACAAGCAATCAAGGACTAAGGGGTGACTTCACAAGAACTTCAGTCACTCCTTGGCCAATCGCAGCAGTCGTCTTCATACCCCAAGAAGATTTTGAACAAAAGGTCACAGCGGGGCCTTTGGCCGCCCGCCAAGCACCCCGGCTGCTCAAGCCCGACCCCAGGCGGAAACGCCATCCCTTCGCGCCAAGATGGCACTCAGCAGCCGGGGTGCTGACAGCCACGGCCGCCCGCCAAGCACCCCGGCCCCAGAATAACAATGGAACAACACAGCCCGACCTTTGGCCGCCAGCAAAACATGCGGATTTTGAACAGGAGGAAACAGAGTCCACAGAGGGCATGACCATGCTCTGTCGCGTCGGTCACCTCGTGTTCAACCATCCGCGCACCTTGCGCAGGCTGTATGTTGGCAGTACAAAGTTCACACCGCCTGGTACGCTCGATATCGTTCATTTCCAAGTCTCGAATATTTTGCTTCCTTAACTGGGTGTTCGAAAAAGACAGCGTAAATTGCGGCGAGCTGAGGTTGTCGCTGCGACCTGCTGCGAAAAAGAAACCGCCACTGCGGCCGATAAAGCGAAAGTCGCCACGACTTTCGGCAGCTCAGCAACCGCCGCAACTCTGGACGCGCTTCGCTACCTGAAAATTTAACCTTAACAGACGACCCTGCCGGTCTTGGATCGGAAGGCTGCCATCGACCGGTGTCGGACCGCTGTGGCCCGTCCGCCCTGCCGCTGCCGGCTGGTGTTCCTGCAGCGAATTGCCGCGGCGCGCTAGAATAGTTTCGATGCGGACCGCCTCGTGTGGGCGGCCTTGTGCTATCGCTGTTGATTCGTTCGACCCAGCCGCTCGTTTTCCTCTGTCCCACCTTGCAAGACCGGGGGAGGTGGCCTAAGTTCAATCGCGGCCATTGTTGGCCGTCCCCAGCGGTCCCCGTAGCTCAATTGGATAGAGCGCTGGCCTCCGGAGCCAGAGGTTGGAGGTTCGAATCCTCCCGGGGATGCTTCCCCTCGCAGACCGCCAACTCCGGCTCGGCAGCCGATCCTCCACGTGGAAGACCCTGGTCCAGGGTCTCCGATCCGCAAGGTGCCGGTCCGCTCAGGCTGACATGCAGCCAATCTGCACCGCGCCGCGATATGGACAATTTGACGCGCTTCGCTGCTTTCCAGCAAGCTTCATCAGAAGGCAGTCTGTGGCCGAGATGCTGAACCTGCGGACGCCACCGAGCCGGCCGGGCACACGTCGTGGCAACGCATCTCAAGCTGCGGTTGCAACACCACCCAGGCCGGCGGGTGTTTGTTGAAGGGGGCACGGCGACTGAGCCGCGGAGGGTCTGCGTCCTTTCATGGACCGTCCCGCTAACCGCTCACGACGTTTTGCGGTCTGCCGCCAAGAAACGCCGCGACATTGGCAACCGCGGCCGCCAGCAACCGCGCTCGGGACGCACGCGTGGCCCAGGCGATGTGGGGAGTGATAAAGCAGTTGCGGGCGCTCAGCAGAGGGTAGTCCGCGGGCGGGGGTTCGGTCTGCAAGACGTCCAGCCCGGCACCGGCCAGGCGGCCTGCGTTTAACGCGTCGGCCAGTGACGCTTCATCAATCAACGGACCACGACTGGTGTTGATCAAAAACGCCGTCGGCTTCATCAACGCCAGCAGGTCGTGATTGACGATCCCCTTGGTGGCAGGGGTCAGAGGACAGTGCAGGCTGACCACGTCGCTGTCGCGGAAAAGCGTCTTTAGGTCGACCAGCCGA
>WVZU01000011.1:0-17747 GCA_011772275.1 Planctomycetales bacterium
AGAGACCTCCCTACGGGAAATGGGACGAGGGGTGGCGAAATCGTGAGGATACTTTTCGCTGGCGGACCCCCTTGATGGAAAATGAGGAAATTGTCGAGCTGCCGGTCGATCAGCGGACGATCACGCGGCGGTACACAGACAAGGCCGTCGAGTGGATCACGGCCCACAAGGACCAGCCCTTCTTTGTCTACCTGGCGCACAGCATGCCGCATGTGCCGCTGTTCGTCCCCGAAGATGTCTACGATCCCGACCCGCAAAAAGCCTACCGCATCGTGATCGAACACATCGATGCCGAAGTCGGACGGGTGGTCCGGACCGTCAAGGAGCTGGGGCTGAGCGGCCGGACGTACATCATCTTCACCTCCGACAACGGACCCTGGTTAAGGATGAAACATCATGGCGGCCAGGCCTTGCCCCTCCGCGGCGGGAAAGGAGGCACCTATGAGGGTGGTCAGCGGGTGCCTTGCGTCATGTGGGGACCCGGCCGGATCCCGGCCGCTACCCGGACCGATGCCCTGACCAGCACCTTGGACCTGCTGCCCACGCTGGCCCATCTGGCTGGGACCGAACTCCACCCCCGCGGCCCGATCGACGGCCTGGACATTTCCGGCGTGATCCACGGCAGCGATCCGTCGCCCCGCCGCGAATTGCTCTACTACACCTCGCAGGTGGAAGGGCTGCGCCAGGGAGACTGGAAGATCCGCCTGCGGGGAGGGCGCGAGGAACTGTATCATCTGGCCGACGATATCGGGGAACGGACGAACCTCGTGAAAAAATTTCCCGAAAAGTTCGCCAGCCTGAAGGCCCGGATGCAAGAACTGGATGCCCAGATCTCCCGGCAAGTCCGCTCGTTGGGCGAGGACCCGCCCTAGCCTCGTTCCACAAAGAGGCGGCCCGGGATCGGGGCCGCCCCCACCCCCGCCCAGCGGGGAGGCTCAACGAGCCGCCACGTCGAAACAGAACAGCAGTTCCTGGTCGCGGAGGTACAGCCGGCCGCCGACCACGACCGGATGCGTCCAGATGCGGCCCGCCGGTTTCCGCAGCTGGGTCTGGGGTTCCAGCACAAAGCGACCGTGTTCCCGCCAGCCCGCCGGAGACGCTTCGGCCAGCACGACCGACCCGTCGCTCTCGTCCAGGCAGTACAGCATGCCATCCACACAGGTCAATGCTCCCTTGCCCAACGCTTGTTTTTCGCGCCAGACCTGTTCACCGCTGGCAAAGTCCTGGCACAGCCAGCCGAGGCCGTCCGAGTATCCGTAAAGATGATCGTCGATTAGCACCACGCCGCCATGATGGTTTTTCATCACCTTATTGGCATAAATTTCCTGCAGAGAAAACCGTGGCCCCAAAGCGATCCGCTTGCAACCGACACCGTAGCCGGAAGTAATGTAGACGCTGCTGTCGTGAAAGATGGGCGTGGGAATGACGGCCGTTTGTCCCGACCAGCCGCTGCGCCATAGCACGTCTCCGTTTTCCGCGTGAATGCCGACCAGCGTTTGCTTGGTCAACTGGATATACTGCCGCACCCCGTTGTGATCAGCGGCAATGATCGAGGCATATTGAGCGCCGTCGGTGAAGTCTTGGCTGTGCCATAGGACTTCGCCCGTCTGCTTGTTCAAGGCGGCTAGCGCACCCTGCTCGCCGCCGGGCGTACAGACCAGGCGATCGCCGTCGACTAGCACCGATTCGCAGTACCCCCAGTTGGGAATCGAGCCTCCCAACTGTTGCATCGTTCTCTTCCAGCGCACCCGGCCGTCGGTCACGCTGGCAGAGACCAGGTTGCCGCGAGCCGAGAGGGCATACACCCACGGGCCGTCCACGGTGGGCGTGCCGCGGGGGCCGTTGCCCCAGCGGTTTTCGAATTCCTCACCCAGCTCAATCGACCACAGCGGCTTGCCAGACGCCGCGTCCAAGGCCATCAGCTGTTCGCTACCATCACGAGCTCCCATGATGAAGAGGCGACCGCCCGCGATTGCAGGCCCCGAATAGCCGACCCCCGTGTCGCGGTACAGCCAAACGCGTGGCGGACCCCCGGGGGGCCATTTTTTCAGGATCCCTTTTTCCCAAGAAACGTCCGTGCGGTCCGGGCCGCGAAATTGAGGCCAGCTGCCTTCGGCCGCTCGCAAGCCACGCGACAGCCCGCCGGGTACCAGGCAACAACTGCAGAGGATGATCAAGACCAGATTTCTGAACATGGGCGAAACGGCGGACGAAGTACGGATTACAAAATGCGGTGCCACGACAAGGGGATCGACAGACCGGCCAGAAGGCTTGTCCCGCGATATTGTAACATGGAACATTCCGTTGAAGACCAGGACATTTTCCGCCTGGCGGCTGCTTATAATATACCGGATAGCGACGTTGAGCGCCGACTCGCGACAGCGACGGGGATCATTGACTTGGGTCATGACGGGGATAACCGATCGAAGGGGAATTCGATGAGCGTTTTGCGACAAGCCGTGTGGTGGCTGGGGTGGCTGAGCTTGTATCCGCTGGGGGTGGCAGGGGGCGAGCAAGTGACGCCCGTGAAGGAAGAGCCAGCTGGGGAGGTGAAGTTGAGCCCCTTGGAGCGAAAATTTCAAGAAACGATGTCCGCAGCGGTGCTGGTTGGCCGGTCCACCACGCCGGGCGCCGACGGCGGGGACACGTTGAACGACGAGCGGTACACGATTCGTCAGGCTTTCAAAGTTGCCGACAAACAAAATACCTGGAAGTTCTTGGTCCGCCTTCAGTATGGCGAACTGGATCTGTCATTGCCGCTAGAGCTGGAGGTGTTCTGGGCGGGCGATACCCCCGTGATTACGCTGACCAATTTCCACATCCCGGCCCTGGGCACATTTTCCGCGCGGGTCCTGGTGCATACCGATCGGTACGCAGGGACCTGGCAGCATGGCAAAAAAGGGGGGCACCTGTTCGGCCGTATCATCGGCGAGCGGGATCCTCAGGACGAGAACTCAACCGCGGTCCGGCCTGATCTTTAAGCACCGTTAAAGTCACCGCAGGAGAGGATTCGTCCCTCCGGCGGCTGTTTTCTGGATTCGTGATTGGCGATCCGCCAAGGGCCGAAGGCTGCCCCCTGTGCCATTTGGGCGAAATGCTGAAGAGTGTCTGGGCATTTGCCTGGTAATTTATGCGCCTTGGGAAAAGGGGATCGGCAGCTGTGCGGGGTTGCGACGCCCGTTTTCGCCAGAAAGATTACCCACCCGGCGCATCCTGCGCGCAAAATGCGCGACCTTGGTGGCTGGAAGGGTTGCTCGCCGCGCCCGGACAGGAACGGGGCTAGAATATAAATGCATGCGACCTGGTCGCTGACGTTTGTCTGTCCCACCTTACCCACCCGCCTGAATATCTCGCCGTGAATTGCTCTATGCGTCTGCTGATGTTGTTTCGTGCTGTCTTAACCGCCGCGCTGCTTACCGGCCTGTCGTCTGCCGCCGCTGTCGAAGACGACCTGGTTCCGATCACAGGCCATTCTGTCCGGGAAAACTCGATCAAGGACACGGCCATCGCCCTGAATTACTGCCGAGCGTCTTTTCATCGGATTCGCAAATACCCGCAGGCTTCGGTGCTGGTGGAGGAAAGAGAAAAAATTCTGAACAACCTGAACCTGCACGGCATTGAAGATCAGGAGGTGATTGAGCTGTATACGGCCGTGCTGGACGAGATTAACGACACGCAGGTCGTCCAGCAGGAGCGCCGCATGCATCAGGGCCAGTATCGGATGTCGGTCCAACGCCGCATCGCCTGGGACCTGTTGGCCTTTGGCACCGATCTGGCCACCGGCAGTCTGGGGAGTGCCATTCGCCAGGGTGCCAACAGCTGGTGGGATTATCGCGGACTGGCTTATCAACGCGATACGGAACTTTGGAAAGTCGACAAGGATCGCTTTCGGTCGGTCACCCAGAAATCTTCCGATTTCCTCAGCACCTCCTGGAAACTTGCTCGGCTGAAGAACATCCCCGATCGCTGGCTGGTCCGCAGCGACGATCTGGACGCTTTGGAAGCGGCCTACCGCGAGCGGGATCCCCAGGTGCGCCTGCGTGTCTTGCGGCGGATGGAACCTTTCATGCAGGCTTATCCCCCCTACTGGTATTACCTGGGCCGGACTCAGCAGGAATTGGGCGCATTGCCGGCCGCCGCGGTCACGTACCGCGACCTGGTCCGTGTCGGCGACGGCCACTTCCGCAAAGACGACATGCTGGCCTCCAGCATGGCCAACCTGGCGGCAATTGAGGAGGACGCGGGCAAGTCGAGTGCCGTGGTGTTGGCCCGCAAGGCGTTGGACTACTCGACAGACGCCTGGGAGGCCAACTTGATCTGTGCGCGCATCCTCCAGCACCATGGACGGCTGGACGAGGCGGAGGATGCCATTTTGAGGAATTTGGATGTCCAGCTGGAGACGGGGCAAAGCCGTGTCTTTCTGGCCTCGCTTTATTATCACGCCGACAACAAAGAAAAACTGGCTCAGTTTATCGCCCAACCGGAAGTCGTGGCCGCGCTGCCCGCGCCGGTTTTGCTGCGTTGTGCTGCCTGTTTGGGCGCCGAGCAGACGCCGCCGGGGGCGCTGGCCGCCGTGCTGGCTTCGTTGGATGTCCAGCCGCGTCTGCAATTCGGACCGGACGAATTGGTGGTCCGCATGTCACCAGCCTGGCAGTTGCATCTGGCACATGTCGACGTGTCGGTGCAAGGCCACAAGCTGCAGGCCAGGCCGTTGGAACATTTGGGGGGTGGGCATCAGCTGCGGTTCGCCGAACGCTTCGAGTTTGGCGGACCCCTGGCGCTTAAATCGGAAGACGTCAGTGTGGACGTCCGCTTTACCTACCCCGACCGCACCGTGGTGCAGGTTACGGTCCAGCCAGACCGTCGTCCGCAGGACATGGCATCCCGGATCGGCCTGGTTTCGGTACCGAGTGCGAACGCGCACCCCCCAGCGACCGGTTTGCTAAAGGTGGCGGGAATATCGGTCAATGACACGCCCATCCCGCTAACGCAAGTCGCTGCCCGCAACGCGCCCGCATCCGACTGATACGCTCAGTTCTGCTCGCCACGGCGCTCAGCCAGCGCTTTGGTCACCCGGTCGCGAACCGCCTGCCCGCCGTCCCCTGCCGGGTGCGGCTGGCCTTGTTGGCTCCGGTGCGCCCGAGGTGGCTCGCGCAGCTGCACACCCAGGCTGGCCAGCAGCTGGCTGACTTCCCGGTCGCGCTGGGCGTCCATTTCCGCCAGTTCCTGTTGGGATCGCTGCTCCTGGTCTGCGAGGCTTCCCAGCTGTTCACGCAGTTTCGCCGCTTTGGCCTCGATCTCCGCCCTTTTCTTTCGCAGCCCATCCAGCTCGGCCTCCTTAGCCGCACGTTCCTTGGCGAACCGCTTCAGCAGGGCATCCACGCTGGTCGAGGCCGGCGGACGCCGCGCGGCCGGCCGCTTGCGGGTCGGCGACCTCTTGCCTTTTTTTACCCTTCCCGCGGCAGTCTGGCGGACGGTCTTTTTCTTTTTTCTTTGAATTCTTCCGCAGATCTTTGGGTGGATTGCTGTTTCCCAAAGGGGGCCACAGCGACATTCCGTCCGCCTGAGGAAGAGGAGTGAGCAGCGGGAAGGATGAGGATAAGCGGTTCGTTGAAGGGTATCCGGTTAAGGGTATCTTGTTAAGAGGATTTGGTTAAGAGTGTTCGGTTAAGAGTGTTCGGTTAAGAGTGTTCGGTTAAGAGTACATTTCAGAGCAGTCTTAACCGCCACAGTTAACCGGATACCCTTAATCGACTTACTTAACCGCTCTCTACGAGCCCAACCATCTGGTTGCCAAAAAACTCCACCCATTTCTGGCAGACACCGTACTCCATTCCCTTCTTCAATGGACGATTCCATTTCTTATATCATTCGCTTCTTACCCTCAGATTGTTCTAAAGATCCATCTCGATCTATCCACAATAACAGGAGAGCGCTCTTGCACTGGAGCAGAGCTCGGTGGGGCCGGGCTTTCCTGCCGGAATCGGTCTACCAAAATGGGAAGCGCCGGGCCGGCTTCACAGAAGCCAGCTGCAGAAGAAGCCGACTACAGCCAAACGTGCTACGGGCACCAGGTCCGTGTCGCTTGCGCTGTCCCTGTTTTGTGGATTTATCTCGATCGAGTGGAAATTGACGGCGTCGAAACCGAGCGGGCGGCTTCGTTTTAAGGTCCTCATCCGGCCGTAAGTCGGCTAAGCCGAGTCCAAATCGTGACCGGCCGTGAAGGCGGCCAGCGCTACCAGGGCGATGGCTGCGGTCTCCACGCGGAGGATGCGGGGACCGAGATCGACGGCGAACCAGCCAGCGGTGGTTGCGACGGTGAGTTCGTCTTCGGCGAAACCGCCTTCGGGACCGACCGCCAGGACGACCGACCCGGCCTTCTGCAACCGCTCGCGGGCGATGGTGGGCCACGAGCAGTCGCCACGCGGATCCGCGACCAGGCGGATTGCATCGCGGGGGGCCTGGCCCACGAAGGCGGGGAACGGTTCTGGCGAGCAGATTTCGGTCAGCCGATTACGGCCGCATTGCTTGCTGGACTCAACCACGGCCCGCCGCAGGCGGTCGAGTGCCGTGGCGGTGGGCTGGGCGACGCCGTGCCGGGTGATCAGGGGCACCATGCGGGCCACGCCCAGTTCGACCGCCTTCGCGGTCAGCCACCGCTGGCGTTCGCCTTTGGGCAGCGCCACGCCCAGCGAGATCCGCAGTGGCAGTTCGCGGTCGATGTCCAGACGTTGCACGATGTGGAGGTCCACCAGGCCGCGACCGACCCGCGACACCTTTGCCTTGTATTCCGCTCCCCTCCCGTCGAAAACGACCACCTCGGTTCCCTGCTCGGCCCGCATCACGTGCAACAGATGATGCGCCTCGGCACCCTCCAGCCGGATGCTATCGGTCGTAATTGGCATTTCGGAAAAATACCGCTGGCTCATTGAGCAGTCCCTCCGTCGGCAACCCCAGTCAAGTTACCGCACCGATTCTACCGATCAGCAGGATAGGAGGGTATTGGCTACCGTTGCGCGCACCGCAATCGGGGCGACCGGCAGCCAGGGCGGAAGAGAGGGCGCCATGTATTATTCGCAATGGGGTTTGAAGGAGACGCCGTTTCGGGCGGGCAACGCGGTCGAGGCTTTTTTCCCCAGTGTCACGCACGAAGAAGCGCTCGCCCGCCTGCAGTTTCTTGTGAACCACCATCATCGCTGCGGGCTGTTGGTAGCCGAACGGGGCATGGGAAAATCGCTGTTGTTGTCGGTGTTGGCTGACGAGCTTCGCCAAAAGTGGGCGGACGTGGCCAGCGTGAATCTGACAGGCGTTTCTGCCAGCGAATTTCCGCTCCTGCTGGCCACCCAGCTGACTTCCGCCCCGCTCAGCAAGCTCAGCCAGCAGCAAGCCTGGCAGGCGCTGGCGAATCGGTTTGGGGAAAACCACTGCGAAAAACGCGCGACACTGATCGCCCTGGACGACGCGGACCAGGCGCAGCCGGGGGTGTGGGACGAGGTGATGCGGCTGATTTACAGCGATCGCCGGACACCGACCCGTTTAACCGTTGTCTGCGCGATCCATCCGCGGGCCACGGAAAAGATTCCGGTGGGATTCCACGACATGGCGCTGTTGAGGATCGAAATCGAGCCGTGGCAGATCGAAGACACGACAGCCTTTTTGGCCAGTCGGATCGCGGCTGCGGGGGGAGATCAGAAGTTGTTTGACGAACAGGCGATTGCCCGGATCCAGGAAACGGCCGCCGGCAATCCTCAACGGATTGTCCAGCTGGCCGATCTGTCCCTGCTGGTTGCCGCCGGTGAGGGCACCGCGCAGATTGATCCACAGTTGGTTAGCAAGGCAGCGGAGCAACTGTGGCTGGCAGGCCTGCACGAGACGAGAGGCGAAGTGGAGGGGTGGGTGCCTTGCAGCTGAACGTTGTTTCGGCCGGTTGGGGTGTCATGCACCGGCGATCGGCCTGGCCCGGATGGGGGTGGCTGCGGCCCAGGCGTCTAATCCTCCTCCGGCATGTATTGTTCGAACCGCTTCTTGGCAACGGCTTTCATGTAGGCGTCCCGGCCGTCGATCGTACCGTCTTCCACCAGCCTCTCCAGGGCATCGTCCATTTCCTGCATGCCTTCGCGGCGGCCCGACTGGAGTACCGACGTTAGGGCTTCGATCTTCCCCTCGCGAACGATGCTGGACACGGCCCGGTTGCCCAGCAGGATTTCGTTGACGGCCACGCGGCCCTTGCCACTTTTTTTTCGTAGCAGCTGCTGAGCGACGATTCCGCGGAGCGATTCGGCCAGCATCGTGCGCACCTGGGGCTGCTGGTCGGTGGGAAATACATCGATGATCCGATCGATCGTTTTGGGGGCACTGTTGGTGTGGAGCGTGCCGTAGACCAGCGTGCCCATGGCGGCGGCGCTCAGCGCCAGAGAGATTGTTTCCAGGTCGCGCATTTCGCCAACCAGCACCACGTCGGCGTCTTGGCGGGTGACGGCCCGCAGGGCCGAGCCGAACGATTTGGTGTGGTTGCCGACTTCGCGATGGCTGATCATCGACTGCTTGTTGTGGTGCACGAATTCCACCGGGTCCTCAATGGTCAGCACGTGCCGGCGTTGGGTCTCGTTGATGTGATTGATCATCGCGGCCAGGGTGGTCGATTTTCCGCTACCGGTCGGGCCGGTGACCAGCACCAGTCCCGCGCGCAGATTGCACAGTTTCATCAGTACCGGCGGCAGATTCAGTTGCTCCAAGGTGAGAATCTCGGTCGGAATAATCCGAAACACGGCCCCGTATCCAGTCCGCTGGAAAAAGTAGTTGCAGCGGTAGCGAAACTTGTCGGCGATGCCGTAAGCAAAGTCAAAGTCCAAGACTTCCAGGTAGCGTTGCTTCTGTTCGGCAGTCATGATCTCGGACAGGTACTCGTCCACCATCTGACGATCCATGACCGGATACTGCTCCTGGATGACCACCTCGCCGTCCACGCGGTACTTGGGCTTCTGATCGACAACCATGTGCAGGTCGGAGGCACCTGTCTTCGACATGTTCAGCAGCAATTCGTCAATTTTTGGCATGACGTTGTCCGTGAGTGAAGGCAAGGTGGCCGTCGTCCGCCACCCAGGCCATCCTAATTGCTCAATTCGCTCTCTACCCGATTACGTTCGGTGGCCACCGCCAGCACGTCTTCCTTGGAGACCTTGTTGGCCTTGGCCAGTTCGACCAGCGCGTCATCCATTAATTGCATGCCCAGTTTCCGCCCGGTTTGCATTACGCCCCGCAACTGAAATGTTTTCGCTTCTCGGATCAGGTTGCCGATGGCGACCGTGTTGACCAGGATTTCTACCGCCAGTTCCTGGCTCTTCCCATCGACGCTGGGGATCAGCAGTTGCGAAATGATTCCGCGCATCGATTCGGCGATCATGGAACGAATCTGTCCCTGCTCCTTGGGGGGAAAAACGTCCAGGATGCGATCGATGGTTCGGAGGGCGTCGGGGGTGTGCAGCGTGGCGAACACGAGGTGGCCGGTTTCGGCGGCGGTGATGGCCAGGCTGGTTGTTTCCAGATCGCGCATTTCACCGACCATGATCACATCCGGTGCTTCGCGCAACGCCGCCCGCAGGGCGGCGCTAAACGTCTTGGTGTGCGGGCCAACCTCGCGCTGGTTCACATGACCTTTCTTGCAAGGGTGGACGAATTCGATGGGGTCTTCCACAGTAATGATGTGTTCGGCACGCGTACTGTTGATCAGGTCGACCATGGCTGCCAGGGTCGTGGTTTTGCCTGATCCTTTCGGGCCGGTGACCAGGACGATGCCCTGCTTGTATTCGGTAAACTTCTTGACCAGCGGTGGGAGTTTTAATTCTTCAAAGCTGGGCACCTGGCTGGAGATCAGACGAAAGATGCCATCCATGCCGCGGTGCTGGCGCATGAAGTTGCTGCGAAAACGCCCCAGTTCTTCGCCCCCGTCGTAACAGAAGTCCAGGTCGTTGGTCTCCAAAAAAAGCTGCCGCCGCTGGCCATTCAGCAGGGACAGCAGGGCCTTTTCACATCGCTCGGCCGGGATCGGCTGCATGCCTTCGATTTCGGACAGCCGTCCCGCCACGCGCAGAACGGGAATCTCGCCCGACTTGATGTGCGCGTCCGAAGCGTTGGCCGAGCGGGCGGCCAGCAGGATTTCTTTTGCCAGCGGATCGATGGGGCCCGCCGGTTGGGATGCCACGGGGGCCGCCGCCACTTTGGGGGCGGCCTGTTTCGGGGCCGCAGCGGCAGCCGGTGGCTGCTGCGGCGCTTCGGGCTGCTGCCGCTCTATTGCCGCCACCGCTTTCGGCGCCGCCGCTTTCGGCGCCGCCGCTTTCGGCGCCACCGCTTTCGGCGCCGGCTGTTCCACCGCCGGCTCTTCCGGCTCCGGCTCTTCCGGCGCCGGCTCTNNGCTCTTCCGGCTCCGGCTCCGGCTCTTCCGGCGCCGGCTCTTCCTCCAGGTCGGTGTCCAGCTCCAAGACCGGCAGCTCGTCCTCTTCGACCTGCGGGGCAGCCGGCGGCGCGTCGCTTTGCGTCACAGAAGCTTCTGGCTCGACCTCCTCTTCCACGTCGACGACAAGTCGATCCTCGGCCTGGTCCCCGGACGGAGCGGCTGCCTGGGGCGACTCCGCCACGGGCGCGGCGCTCTCCTCCAGGTCCACGCTGGCCGTTTCCACGGACGCCGCCACGGACGATTCTGCAGAGGGTTGTTCGGCCGCGTCGGCCGGCTGCTTTGGCGTGCCTGAGACGATTTCGTCGAACATCGCCTCAAACGATTCGTCGGCCGACATCGGCCGATCTGTTTTTCCCTCCGTGAGCACCTGGCTCTCTCCGCCGTTGCCCAGTTGTTTTTGCAGCTGCTTATGGTACATCGTCAGCAACTGCCCGGCCTTCTTGACAGTCAGTTTCTCGCGTTTGACCAGAAACTTGACCGCCTTTTCCGGGTCAGGCAGCTGGGCGAGGAGGCGATCGAGCGTCTCTTCCTTCAGCAGATTGTTGTGCAGCACAATCTTTTTGAAAATTTTTTGTTCGGCCGTCGCCATACTGGTCGTCGCCCCGCGAAAAATTTGAAGAGGATGTCAGTAGGCGGAAACCACTGCAAACAACTGTCGAAAAGCCGGCGGTCAAGATGGATGATCAACCGACTGCCGTCGACGCGGATGGGTGGTTGTCCGCGACTTGAACCCCCTGAAGGATTTATCGACGTATGGAAAAAGAGGGTCCGACGACGATCGGCCGGCCGCGGGATTCCGCCGCAGCGGCGGGGCGCTGGACCCCGAATCCATACCCCTGTGTAGTATAGCAACTTGCTGTCGACTGTGCGTAGTGTCGCCGGATGGGGCCCCATCCGGCCCGGATCGCTCCCCTACGCCGAAGCGGCTCGGCGCCATTCCTGCCATAACAGCCGCGGAAAGATGAGCGCGTCGCGCGCGTAGCGTCCACCCAGCCGACGGGGTTCGCGAGCACAGCGATACAGCCATTCCAGGCCACAGCGCTGCATCCACCCGGGTGCACGCCGCTTTTCACCGGCCAGAAAGTCGATCGTCGCCCCGACGCAAAGGGCCAGGGGGACATCCAGTTGGCGATAATGGCGATGGACCCACAGCTCTTGCTTTGGCGCACCCAGCCCGACGACCAGGCAGTCTGGCGCCGCGGTGTTGATCGTCTTCACAATCTCCTGGTTCTGGCCCGGGTCGTGCTCGAAGCCTTGCGGTGGGGCGAGCGTGCCGACTACCTGCACGTGGGCCCAGCGCCGATGGATGTTGGCCGCAGCCCGCTCGGCAACGCCCGGCCCGCCCCCCAGCAGAAAGACCCGCTGCGGTCGATCGCCGCAGCTGGCGTCAAACAGGGCCGGGACCAGGTCCGAGCCGGTCACCCGCTGCGGGAGGGGTTTGCCGAACAGCCGCGAAGCCCACAATACGGGCATGCCGTCCGCCAGGACCAGGCTGGCCGCCTGGTAGGCGTCGCGCAGCCTTGGATTGTGCTGGTAGAGGATGGTGTGATCTACATTGGGCGTGACCACGTACCGACAGGGCGCGGCCGACGTGCCGATCCAATGTTGCAATCTCGCCACCGCCTCGGGCATCGTGACCGCATCGATACCGATCCCAAACAGAGAAACCTGCGGACGCATCGTGTCTTGACTGCTCATGCCTGCTGAACCTCCAGACCAAGGACCTGGCGGTAGACGTTCGCGACACCCGCCGCCATGCTCTGATCCGAAAACGCGGCCTTGTGCCGCTGACGGCCAAGCTCACCCAGCTGGTCGGCATCCACCTCGCCAAGCAGGAGGCGGGCCAGCTGCCGGGCCAGGGCATCGGCATCTCCCGGCTGGCAAAGCAGCCCCGTCCGCTCGTGCTCGATCACGTCCACGATCCCGTCCACGCGGGAAGCGACCACGGGCACGCCGGCCGCCATGGCCTCAATCACCGCCATGGGCAGGCCCTCGGCCAGCAGGCTGGGCAGGACCATCGCATCGAGGCGGCCCAGTTCCGCGGGCACGTTGGCGGTGAATCCCACCCACTGCACGTAAGGAGCGATGCCCAATTCTTCTGCCAGCCCACGCAGATGCTGCTGGTAAGCGGCGGTTTCAAAGCCACCGATCAGACGCAGAAAGACCGGCAGATTTTTTCCGCGCAACCGGGCCGTGGCCTGCAACAGGGTTTCGATGCCTTTTCGCGGTCGAAACAACGCGACCGAACCGATCGTCCAACCCTCGTGTGCTTGTTTGCTGACACTGAAACCGGTGGCGGCAGGGACGCCATTGGGAACCAGACAGGTTCGGTCGGCATCGTAGCCGAGTTCAAGCGCGTAGCGGCGAGCGGTTGCGGATACCACGATGGTGCGGTCCGCGGCGCGCATCCCGCAGACCTCGACAGCGGCGTTGATGCGGCCAAGCAGACGACGATTCATTTCCGTCGCCGTCTGTCCGTGCAGGTGGTGCACCAGCGGGACACCGGCCAGCCGAGCTGCCAGGCTGGAGACCAGTGCCGCACGGGGCGTGTGCGAGTGGATCAACCGGCATTGGCGGCGTTGGACCAGTCGCGCCAGCTTCCAGGCTGGCCGCAAGTCGAAACGCGATCGCATCGGTACCGCATGCAGGACTGCCGTTGATTTGCGAGCGCTGTGGAAGGCGCCCGGTTTCAGCGCTGCCAGTTCGACCTCGAAACCGCAGTCCGGCAGACGGCTAGCCAGCAGATCCTGTACCCGCTCGGCCCCCGCAAAATGCTCGCCGTTGATCACGTGCAACACCCGCAGGTTCTGCGCTTCACTCCCTGTCGGTAACGGGATCGATTCGACAGCCGGGACGCTGAAGACGGTGGTGGTCATCACGATCTGCCAGCAAGGAGGGGGTATGGGGTTACCAGTTGAGCCCGGAGTGACGGGCCCGCTTTTCTCACAAGTGTGCGAAGGCCAGGTCTTGGCCCGGCCGGGTCCGACCTCGCCATTTGAGGCGATGCGTACGAACCATACGCCTGCAGTCAAATCGCGACGTCTTCCTGCCCAGGCAAAGACTCACCGTCGCTGGCCAGGAAATTTGTGGGGAATCCGGCCTAAGACAAGCATAGGTCACAGCAGGCAAAGGCTGGTGGAGCCCGCAAAATCGGAATCCGGCAGATATTTCGGGGCTGTCGTGTGNNTCCCCTAACGCTCCCCCGCTGCTCGGCCCGCCCGCCCGCCCGCCCGCTTTCGGCCCCCACTTCTCCTGTAGCCGGCTTCTGTGCAGGCGGTTCCGCAGTTGGTAAGGAAGGCCTATCGGGGTCGGGAGTCTTTTTCGCCAGTGAAAAACCCTGCATCGATGGATAGTGGGACGGGTGGCGAAAAAGACTCCCGACCCCTTCCGGTACGACCCCCTCCAGCAACGCCGTGCCGAAGCTCGCGCGGTGGTCAGGTGCAGCCAGTTCCCCACTACGTCAATCCGGCCCCGCGCTCCAGTTGACCAATTCCGCAGCCGCCCTCTCCTGTAGCCAACTTCTGTGCAGCCGGTTCCCCACTTCGTCAATCCGGCCCCGCGCTTCCCATTTTGGTCGACCGATTCTGGCAGGAAAGTCAGGGTTCCCAGAGCCTTGCGGCAGTTGGAGAGCGCTTTCCTGTTTTTGTGGAAGTATTCAGTACGCGCCGCGGCAGCTTAGCACGCTGGACGGTGTCTTCCACAACAGCCGCAGGTCGGTCGCAAGGCCCTGGTTTCGCACGTACCAGATATCCATCCGGACCCAGCGCCGAAAATCGATTTCGCTGCGGCCGCTGACCTGCCAGAGGCAGGTCAGACCGGGCATGACGGCCAGCCGGGGTAGCTGCCACAATTTGTATTGAGCGACCTCCGCGGGCACAGGCGGCCGGGGTCCGACCAGTGCCATGTGACCGGCCAGGATGTTGAACAGCTGGGGCGTTTCGTCCAGGCTGGTTTTTCGCAAAAGGCGACCCAGCCGCGTGATCCGGGGATCGCGGCGGTTTTTGAAAATCGGCCCGTCTTTTTCGTTGGTGACCAGATGCTGGACGCTGTCGGCATCCAGTCGCATGGTACGGAATTTCCAGAGCGTAAAGGTTTGGCCGCGATAGCCGACGCGTCGTTGAGCGAACAATGGGCGGCCGCGGGTGGTGACCAGCAATACCAGTAAAACGGTCAGCATCACGGGCGACAGCAACAACAGGAGAGCCAGGCTGCCGAGGATGTCCAAGGCGCGTTTGAGGAGGCGGTAGGCGGCGGCTTGATTGCCTAGCGGTGGGGTGATGCTGCGGCCCGTTTCCAGCGACTGAAGGATCTCCGTTTCACGATTGGCCGGGCAAGTCATGTTCCGCCGGCCCGCGAAACTCGCTTCCGACCAGTAAATTTGATATCGATCCGCTGGCGAGATTACGCTAGGCGACGGATGGGTGGGGGCACGATACGTTTCCGGGATAAGGGTCAGTGTTTCGGACACAGGCAACTTCCTTCTGAGGGCTTTTTGGGTGGAGCGGAGGCCGCGTGCCCGGTCAAGGTTGCAAACCAAGTGCCGTTTGGGCAAGCGATTTCGCGGCCCGCCAAAGGGACAAAAAAAGAGCGATTTTACGCGATTTGGCGGGATGCTCTGCCGGCCGGCCCACAAGATCGCCGGAGGAGGTTGCATTTGGTCAACAGAAGGTCGTTTCGCCGCCACATCGGGAAGGCAAGCTATGTTTAAGTTGCCAGGCTGCCCTGTGGGGGCCGCGACGGCGTGAACGGAGTATGGAAATGAAAAAAGATCTGGGCAAAAGTCGCGATCGGTCGGGAACTTCGGCCGTGATCGCCTTGACTTCGGCCGAACAGTTGAGGGAACGGGCCGAGCAGTGGGATGACCTTTGGCGACGTAGTGATGTGGTGACGCCCGGTCCGCGGGCCGAGATGATCGCCCTGTGGCTGGAAACCGTCGGCCAAGAGGGCCAGCTGCATGCGCTGGCTGTTGAGTACGAGGACCAGCTGGTGGCTGCGTTGCCACTGGTGTTGTGGCGCTCAGGCCGAACACTGCGTCGGGGCACGATGCCGACGGACGATTGGAGCGGCTGTGGCGAGCTGTTGTGGGATCCGGCCGTGGATGCCACGATTGCCCTGGGGCCGCTGGTCCGGGCGCTGCACGATCTCAAGTGGTCGCTGCTGTGGTGGAACGGTCTGCCGTTGGAAACGCGGCGGTGGCGGGTGTTTCAGCAGTGGTTGCAGGCGGCCGGCCTGCTGGCCTTTGTCGATCCACAATTTGAGATCGGTGTGGTCGATATCGATCACGATTGGGCAACATATCAAGCCGGCTGGTCCCGGATGCACCGGCGGAACATGAAGCGGTACGCCCGCCGCCTGGAAAAAGAAGCCCCGTTGGAGTTGCGCGTTTTTTCCCAGCTGGCACCCGAACAGGTCGAACCGCTGCTGCACCGTGGCTTTGCCGTCGAAGACCGCAGCTGGAAAGCCCGCTCAGGAAGCTCGGTACTGCGCAGCGACGGCATGTTCGCTTACTTTCTGCGGCAGGCCCACCAGCTGGCTCGCTGGGGCCAGCTGGAGCTGGTATTTCTGGAACTTGGCGATCGGCCGATCGCCTTTGAAATGGGTTGGAAGGCCAAGGGCGTATATCATTCCGCCAAGGTGGGCTACGATGAAGATTATGCAGCCTCCAGCCCCGGTCAGCTGCTGCGCTACCGGTTGTTCGAACGATTCTTCGCCGACCCGCAGCGGAAGGAAGTCGATTTCATGGGCGTTTTGACCGATGCGACGGCGAAATGGTCCACCCGCAGTTACCCCGCAGGTCGCATGGTGGTCACCAGGTCCGGGCTGGTGGGTCGAGCGGTCATGGGGGGGTACCGGCACGTCTGGCCGCAGCTGCGAAGTTTGCATCGCCGCACCCGGAGGCAAGGGAACCGCGTCGAGCTATCGGTTCCTGCATAAGCCGGCGGCCACGGACCGCGAGTTTTCAGCTCTTGCGGCTCGCGTCGCGTATCTGCTGCACTTCGCGCTCGAGCTGTTCCAAGCGGCGGCTCATATCGGTCAAGCGGTCCAATATCAAAGCGTGCACGTAAACGGCGTCCATGCCCACAGGACTGTCCGCGGACGCGATTTGGTCGATGATGGCCTGCAATTCCTGTTTGGTTTTCATAGGCAGAACTCCGTGACGAAAAGTCCGTCGACTTGTTTACTGGATCAAGGGCACCGTCCGTTTCTCATCAGCGCTCTGGACCGCCGTATCCACAATCTGCTGGCCAATCCGGCTGATTTCGACCGACAGCGGCCCTTCGATGGCTTGGCCGGTCTCCAGGCAATGGACCAGGTATTGCACGGGATTCTGAAAAGGCGGTGTTAACGTATCGGCGGGAACGTGGCGGCCCTCCGGGTAATCTACGGTTTGGACGCGGACCGTCGGTTCAAAATCGTAGCTGCTGATCGTACCGGCGGTCCCGACGATGACGAAACCACATTTCGGTTGCGGCTGATAGGTCCAGGGATCGGAAAAAGTTCCCCAGCGGGTCTCGAACTTGGAGAGTCCGGTGTCGTATCGGGCCACGACCACACTGTGTTCGTCCACTTCCAGCCCCTGCGGCTGGTCGACGGTGCAAGTGACTTCCCCGGGCGTTCGCCCGCCCAGGAACCAGGTCCCCAGCGTGGTTCCATAGCCGAGGTAGTCCAGCAGTGATCCGCCACCATGTTCCTTCCGGTAGAACCAGCTGTCCTGTTTTTCGGCGGCGACCTGAGCCGCTGTTTTTTCGATTTTGTCGGTGGTATGCCACAGCGGCCCGCGATTGCCGTCGTAAAAATGCACTTCGACCACGTCCCCGATCACGCCCTCCGCGATCAGCCGCCAGGTGGTGCGATGGACGGGATACCAGGCCAGCGGCCAATTGATGGCCAGTTGTTTGCCGCGGGCTTGCAGAGCGTTTGTCATGCGGTCCGCCTCGGCCAGAGTGGCGGCGAACGGCTTTTCGATGATCACGTGTACGTCGAACGGCGCCACCTTTTCGATCCACTCCGCGTGCCGCGCCGTGGCGGGACACAGCAGCACGATATCTGGCCGAGTGACTTCCAGGCAGCGGCGGTAGTCCGTAAACACCCGCTGATCCGCCATTCCGAAGGTGCGAACCGCTTCCTGCATCCGCTCCCGCTTCTCGTCGGCAATGCCGACGATTTCCACATCGGGATGGTCCTGTGCCATCCGCAGGTTGTCCCCCATGTGAAAATGATCGAAGTTGACACCCGCCAGCTTCCATTTCGCCATCACCCATGCTCCGCTACCGGCACCGCGTGTCATCCCGTC
>WVZU01000011.1:17763-21707 GCA_011772275.1 Planctomycetales bacterium
ATCCGCCGTGGGCGAATCCGGCTCGACGCGGCCGCCTGCCGCTTCGCCACACACTTCCAACCTGCCGCCCCTTCGTCGATGCCCCGTCCCCTGCTTGACCGCGCCTTCGGTCCCCAGGCCACGAAAGCTGGAAAGGCTTTTTCTGCGAGCTTGCCGTAGCCGGCGGTGGCCGACTACCATGGGCAGGGAAAGGTCCCGAATGGTGATTCGCGTACGCTGTCCCAGATGCGGTGCCAGGATGAAGGCACCGGACGAACTGGCGGGCAAGAAAGGCCGCTGTCCGATGTGCGCCAGTGAGGTGCCGTTGCCGCACGCGACGGATCCGGCGTTGACCTACACCCCACCTCCCCCCCGCGAAATGCCGACCATCCAGTTGGAAGACAGCGGTGAAGACGAACAGCTTCCCCGGCCGGTGGCAGACGAAGTACCGGCGGACAGCGGGCTGAAGTTTACCCGGCCCGAAAATCTTAAACGGCATTGCCACTACCTGATCTGCAACAGCAAAGATGTGGTCGCTCGCTGGGACGACGACGGAAAGGGCTGGATGGTTCAGGTGAAGGACGGTTTTGTCAAAGCGACGCAGAATCCCAAGCAAATCCCCACGATGGGCAATTACGTGTTCATCGAAATTGAGATTGCCAGTGAGGGGCCGCACCAGCGGCTGGCCGGCGTCCACGCGTATACGCTTCCTAACGCGTTCGCTCTGTTGAAGCTGACCAAGCAGGAAAACGCCATCCTTGAAGCTCTGGAACAGAAAACCGATCTGAATGACCGGCAGCGCGCGCTGGTCAGACAGCGGGTAAATGCCAAGTACCTGCCCAGCATCTGGGACGACGCGGCAGAGTTTTAAACCACGGGCGAGCGATCCACGACCATGATCCTGGCAGCGGGCCTTTCACCTGCGTGGCAGCATGTCGTTCTGCTGGACGAATTGCGCATCGGGGAAGTGAACCGAGCGTCGGGTGCCCAGTGGTGCGCGTCCGGCAAGGTGTTGAACGTCGCCGTCGCGCTGCACTTCCTGCATGCCCGTTCTGCCAGTCTGACCCTTGTGGGTGGGCCAACGGGCGAGGCGATCCGGCAGGACATGGCCACCTTGGGCACGCCGGCCGCCGTCTTTCAGTACGCATGGGAAATAACGGGACATGCAATGCGATCGGCGGGATATCGGGACAGGAGGGAATGGCGGGAAATGCTGGGGGGGACCGAAAAAGGTACTGGACACCTGTATATATCTGGCTAGAATGTGAGCAGCCAGCCTCAGGAGGTATGTACGATGACGGTTGCCCGCTCTCAATTGGTCGATGTCTCGGTGACGCCCTGGTATCACGTGATTTCCAAGACCGTGCGCGACGCGTTCCTGCTGCGGGAAGGCGAGCTGGACCGCAAGCAGTGGATCGAGGATCGCCTGCAATTGCTGACCGAAGTCTTTGCCGTGGAATTGGCTGGTTTTGCCGTGCTGGACAACCACCTGCACCTGCTGGTGCACCTGGTCCCTGAGCATATCGACAGCTGGTCGGACGAAGAGGTACTGCAGCGGTGGTTTACGATTCATCCCCCACGGGTCAACCGCAAGCCGATCGAGGTGACGGCTGAGGTGATTCGTGACCACGCAAAGGACGCTCAACTGGTCGCCCGCGCGCGGCAGCGATTGGGAGATCTGGGCTGGTTCATGAAATCGCTCAAGGAACCCCTGGCTCGGCTGGCCAACGAGGCGGATGGCACAAGCGGTGCATTCTGGCAGAGTCGTTACAAATCGATCGGGATTCTCGATACCAAGGCGCTGCTGGCGGTGTGTGCCTACATCGACCTGAATCCGGTCGCGTCCGGGCTCGCCGAATTGCCGGAAGACTCGCTCCACACGTCGATTCGCACCCGGGTGGAACATTGCCGAGCGCGGGGCCGCATCTAAGATCTGTCTGCGGCCCGCGTATCGTCGGCAGCGGGTGTGCTGGCCGCCCGAGGCCTGGAAGACGAGGGCCTCTGGCTCTGCCCGATCGAAGACCGTCGCCAACATGACCCCGCCGCTCGTACCGGCCTGCTGGACGGATTCTCGCTGGGCAGCTATCTGAGTTTGGTGGATTGGACCAGTCGCTTGATCCGCGACGGCAAGGCGCGGGTGTCGGACGACGTGGCCGGTATACTCGACCGCTTGGGCACCAGCGCGGACGTGTGGTGCACGACCATGCGTCGGCTGCTGACCGCGGGCCGCTTGACCGGCGTCGCCTTTGCCTTCGACCGTACGCGCCTCCGCCAAGCGGCCGCCCAACGTGGTTGCCACTATCTTGCCAACCTCTGCGGATGTCCAGCCTAGGGCATGCGCCGGCCGAATCGTTCTGCAGTCTGATCCGCGATCACCGCACAAGCTGAACAAGCGCCGTAGCCGACCCGGCAGGGCCTTGCGCACGTCGGCCATGCTCTCTTCGGTTCGAGGACTCCAATAACTCAGGCACCCTGAAGCAGCAGGCCCCGCCGGGCACAACCGCATTGCATGTCCTGAACGCAACCGCATTGCATGTCCCGCGCTTCGCGCATGTCCCGCGCTGCGCGCGCTTCGTGTCGGGTCGTATCAGTGGACTTCCACCGCGACGCAACGAGCTTGGAGTCCACGATTCGCTCCGCGATATCCGACATTCAAAGGGCCGGTTTCCCTATCGCGCGGGTCGAGATATATCCCGGCAAGCTGCCGCTGACGACTGGCGCGTCGTAACAACCCGATCAGGTTGGGACTTGCCTGCTGTTCAACCTGCGGGGCAACAATTACCGATTGATCTGCGGTGTTGCGTACGCGACCCGGTGGGTGATGCGTGAGACGCAAAAAAACGCCGAGAGTTTTCGAGTTTTTTCATTTTCTTCAGAAAACAAGCAGCAAGACCTTCGCTTGAACAGGGTCTAGCCGGTCGAAACCGAGACTTTACCGGCTTCGACGGAAGGCTCTGGTACTGTCTCGCCATGCTGTCGCATGCCTTGAATGTGGAATTCGATCGCCTCCCGAATCTGTTGTTGCGCATCTTCACGCGTCTTGCCGGTTGCAATGCAACCCGGCAGGTCCGGAACATAGGCGGACCAGTTTTCCGGGCCGTGTTCGTAAATGACGGTATATTCTTTCATTCGTCTTGATCCTCCAGTCCGGCCTGCCGCAAGACACTCTTCAGCGTTTTGGGATGCACGGTGTCGCTGAGATGTCCCGAAACTGTGATGGTCCCTGTTTTCGTTGCGTGACGAAGCTGTCGATGACTTCCTCGCGTCCGATCAACGTACCAGCCGTCATGCCGCAACAGTTTCAATAACTCACGTACTTTCATTCTACCTCAGAAAGTCTCTCGTGGGACTATACCACGTCGCAAGCAACCTGTCGGGTAGCACCCCAGCTGTTGCCGTCACTACCGATGCGCGTTGGAGCGCCGTCTTCCCGTCTGGAAATAAAATCCCAGCGCGGCGGGAGGGCACTCTTTGCGCGTGATAAGCTGTGACGATTGTGAACGGCGATGTAGCGCGTCATTCTCACTCAATATCTTCCTTACGCCCGTAGCGTTGCGCCGTGGGCTTGCTGGCAGGCGGTGACGATCGTGTCGCGGATGGCGTCCGCTTCTTCGCCGGTCAGCGTGCCGTCTGCCTTGCGCAAGACGACCCGCAGTACCAGGCTCTTCCGGTCGGGGCCCAGCTTTTTGGCGTCCCGGTAGGTTTCCAGGTAACAGATCTCTTCCAGGTCCGCCCCGGCGCTGTGCCGTACCGTTTCGGCCAGCGCGGACCAGCGGACCGATTCGGCAACCTCGAAATTCAAATCGCGCTCCACCCTGGGATAGGCCGACAACGGTTGGTGTCGCGGCACCAGGTTGGCATGCCGGGCCAGGACGGCGAGGTCGATCTCGGCAACCGTGGTCCGGTCCCGCAGCTCGAACCGTGTGCGGCCGGTCTCGCCAACTTCGCCCAGGAAGCCCAGCAGG
>WVZU01000122.1 GCA_011772275.1 Planctomycetales bacterium
GAGGATGGAACCGAAAAGGCGTGGGGTGCGACGACAACCAGTTACTGCAATCGGCTAAGGTGTTACTAATTTTGCAGGTCCTGATTCCTGGCCTGGTTTTTTCCGAACTCAGACAAGCAGGCGATCTGACATGTCGTCCATGGTATGGGCAGTCATTCTGATGGTGGTGGGCCTGGCCCTGGTGGTGCTCGAGATTTTCATCCCCTCGGGTGGCATCCTCGGCTTCCTCGCCATCTCGGCCGTTTTCGCTTCGATCTTCGTGGCGTTCACTTCCGGCGGCACGGCCGCAGGCGTGCTTTTCGTCGTGATCGCAATCATTGGCATGCCGTCGGCCTTCTTGCTGGCGCTGAAGTGGCTCCCGCGGACCCCCATCGGGCGGCGGCTGATGTTGGGTATCCCTGACGAGGACGAGGTGCTGCCGGATGGCGATCCCCGGCACCACTTGCAAGCACTGGTCGGCAAATGGGGAACCGCTCGTTCGGCCATGTTGCCGGGCGGCGCAATCCAGATTGATGGCCAGACCTTCGAGGCCGTCAGCGAGGCGGGATCGATTGAACAAGGGGAACCGGTCGAGGTCGTCAAAGTTCGCAACAATCGGCTGGTCGTCCGCAAAGGCCGCCCGACGACGGCGGCGGACCAACCGGACGATATTCTTTCCCAACCGATTGACAGCGTCGGGGCGGATCCCTTCGACGATTCGGTCTCCTAGGCTGCCGACGGGGCGTTGCCTCGCGGGCATGACGAATCGACCCCGACGTCCCCCCGCCCTGCTCTCTTGACATCGTGCCTTTTCACGGTAAAAGAGAGTCAACAGATCAGGCGGTGCTCAGGCGCCGGACGGCAGTTTTTCCACGTTTGAGGTGCCTCGCATGCCCTCCATCGATCGGTTTTCGCCCCTGTTGGGACAGGATGGCAACGGCACCACGATCTTTTGGATCGTACTGGTCTCTGCCTTCATCATTTTCGCCCTGGTCGTCCTGGCGATCTTTGCCCGCTATTTTCGCCTCTGGATTCAGGCCGTCACCACGCGGGCCAAGATCGGGATCCTGGACCTGTTGGGAATGACCTTCCGCAAGGTGAACCCCACGATCATCACGCGCAGCAAGGTCATGGCGGTCCAGGCGGGTTTGGACGACAGCACGGGGATCACCAGTCGAGCCCTGGAGGCTCATTACCTGGCCGGCGGCAACGTGCCGCTGGTGATTCGCGCCTGCATCGCCGCCACCAAGGCCAGAATTATCGACCTGGAATTCAAACACGCCACGGCCATCGACCTGGCGGGGCGTAACGTGCTGGAAGCGGTGCAGACCAGCGTCTATCCCAAGGTCATCGACTGCCCGGCCGTCGAATCGGGCAAGACGTCCCTGGACGCCGTCGCCCGGGATGGCATCCAGCTAAAAGTCAAGGCTCGTGTCACCGTCCGCGCCAACCTCCAGCGCCTGATTGGTGGCGCCACTGAGGAAACGATTGTGGCGCGCGTCGGTGAAGGGATCGTCAGCGCCATCGGTTCCTCCGACACCCACAAACAGGTGCTGGAAAACCCCGATCGTATCTCCAAGGCCGTGCTCTCCCGGCGGCTGGACGCTCAAACCGCTTACGAAATCGTTTCCATCGATATCGCCGACATCGATGTCGGCAGCAACATCGGCGCTCGACTGCAAGCCGATCAGGCGGAAGCCGACATGCGCGTTGCGCGGGCCCGCGCCGAAGGCAAACGGGCCATGGAAGTCGCCCGCGAACAGGAAAAGCTGGCTGCGATTGAGGAAAGCCGGGCCAAACTGGTGGAAGCCGAAGCGGCGGTTCCCAAGGCGATTGCGGAAGCCTTTCGGTCGGGGACCCTGGGCATCATGGATTACTACCAACTGCGCAATGTACAGGCCGATACGCACATGCGCGACTCGATCGCCGGCGGCAGCTCTTCCTCTTCGTCCAAATGACGCCGGGTGGTTGAAGACCACCGGAAATCTGTCACAATGGGCCCATCAGGATTTCCCTCGATGCCCGGCCCGCAGCCGGGCGGCAGCCGCGGGGGAGCAACCCTTACAAGGAGCATAGCATGGCACGTCCCGTAACCTTGTTTACCGGCCAGTGGGCCGACTTGCCTCTGGAAGACATGGCACGGAAGGCTAGTGATTTTGGTTATCAGGGATTGGAACTGGCCTGCTGGGGAGACCACTTCGAGGTCGACAAAGCGGCGGCCGACGAAGAATACTCTGCGGCCAAACGGGATTTGCTGGATCGGTACGACCTGCAGTGCCTGGCGATCAGCAGCCACCTGGTGGGCCAGGCGGTCTGCGACAAAATTGACGCTCGACACCAGGCGATCCTGCCGGAATATGTGTGGGGCGATGGGGATCCGGCAGGGGTCAACCAGCGTGCCAGCGAAGAGATGAAAAACACGGCTCGCGCGGCGCAAAAGCTTGGCGTCGGCGTGGTGAACGGCTTCACCGGGTCCAGTATCTGGCATTTGCTGTACTCGTTCCCGCCCGTTCCCGAAACGATGATCGCCGACGGCTTCCAACATTTTGCCGACTGCTGGAACCCCATCCTGGACGTCTTCGGCGAATGCGGTGTCCGATTCGCCCTGGAAGTCCATCCTACCGAGATCGCGTTTGATATCCACACGGCCAGCCGAGCGTTGGAGGCGATCGACCACCGCGAGGAATTCGGTTTTAACTTCGACCCTTCCCACCTCTTGTGGCAGGGAGTGGATCCGGTGGAGTTCATTCGCGCATTCCCTGACCGGATCTACCATGTGCACATCAAGGACGCGATTGTCACGCTGGACGGTCGAAGCGGCATCCTGGCCAGCCACCTGAACTTCGGCGACGCGCGTCGCGGCTGGGATTTTCGTTCGCCGGGCCGAGGGGGCGTGCAGTTCGAGGAGATCATTCGGGCCTTGAACCAGATCGGGTACGGCGGTCCGCTGTCGGTGGAATGGGAAGACTGCGGCATGGATCGCGAACACGGGGCACGTGAGGCCTGCGAAAACGTCAAACGCTGGGATTTCGAACCCAGCAACGTGGCCTTTGACGCCGCCTTTGCCGACTAATGGTCGCCGCTGGCGACGACCAGGAGGGAGCGTGGCCGGGGGCGAGTAACTTCGCCCGCGGCCTTTTTTTACGGGCCCGACCGGCGAGTGGTCTGCCAAGGTTCGATTTTCAAGCAGCCAAAACGTGGACCAGGTGCCGGCCAATCCTGCCAGCACCGACAGTCCTGGCGACTGTCGCTCCTGGGGCAGGGGCGAAATTGCAGGCGAAGGAACCGGCTATTCGTCCGCCAGCCCGGCCAGCTGCAGCGTTCGCTCGCGATCCACCAGGCCCGCCGTCGCCCCCATGCCTGTCACACAACAGGCGCCCGTCGCCGCCCCCAGCCGGCCCGCCTCTTCGACCGAAAGGCCCATCAAGAGCCCGGTCAGTAGCCCCGCGTAAAAGCAATCCCCGGCCCCCGTCGTATCGACCACGTCCCCCGGCGGCCGCACCGGTCGGATCTTCACAAACTGGCCGGCGGTCGGACTCAGCAAGGCTCCGTCGCTTCCCAGTTTGACACCCAGCAAACCGGGGGCGCCGCACCGGCGATAAACCTCAATCATCCGCTCAGGATCCTCCTGACCCGTCTGGTGTTCCGCCTCGGCCCGGCTGGGCACGTAAATGTCCAAGTAAGGCAGCGCGCGATCCAGGGGCTGCAGTCCACCGCCTGACCCGGCGGAATCCAGCGCCGTCTGGCAGCCCACCTGGCGAATCGCCGCCAAGACCTCCGGCAGGTCCGATTCCAGGTTGGGCATCAAAGAGTAGTAGCCTATCAGCGCCATCCGGCTGTTGGCGAATAGATCCAGTCGATCCAGAAAAGTTTGCCGGTTTATCTTTTTTGGGGCGCCGACGCTGTGGGCGAAACTGCGTTCGCCCAAAGGATCGATCAGCACCACCGTCGTACTGCTGGCCGCCTGGGGGTGCGTCTGCAAATGGGCCGTCTCGATGCCTTCCTGCCGATAGCGATCGCGGATGATCGTCGCCCAGCCGTCATCGCCCAGGTAGCTGAAGGCAGCCACCCGCATTCCCAGGCCAGCCATGGCAATTCCGGCGTTGGAAACCAGGCCCCCGGTCGTCAACTCGATCGGGTGAACGTCAAGCAGTTTGCCCCTCCCAATGGGCGTCTCCAGGGCCACCGGCCGTACCAGAATATCCACCACACAAGAGCCACATACAACGCAGTCGTACTGAGCGGACATTTCGGTTGCTCACCAAAAACCCAACCAAAGCCATGGTTGGCGAGGGGATGGCGGGTGCAGGCAGGGCCGCATTTTAGCGCATCGCCGACACTCCGGCAATTTGTCAACGGGTCCCTTGGCGAGATAGTGGCAGCGACCGCGGCTGGGCTGGCCGCCTTGCAACGCTCCACCCAAGCCCACCCGGCACGTTGGCTGGGCACGCTGGCTGGGCAGGTTGGCCAGGTCTCCCGCCAGCGGAACAGTGCGCCCGGTTGCTACCCCAGCCGCCAGCGTGTGGAAACCAATCCTGACCAGCGGCGATTTGCAGCTAATCCCGCGGGGCACAAGCGATTTGCTGGGGCGCGTGCATGTAGTCTGACGAGACCGGGTAATTGCGAAAGCGGATCGAATAGTACTTTTCGAACCACTGGCCGATATCCGTTTCGCGATCCTTGTCATAGTCCGGCACGACATGCAACGTGCGACCCTCCGGGGCGGTACGCAGTTCGGTATCCTCGATCACAATCTGCCCCCCCTGGATGACGTACCGCGGCATCTCAAACATGATCTCCTTGTTCTCGTGCGGCGTGTACAGCGTGATGTCCGCGTCGGCACCCACGCCCAGGTGTCCTTTGTCGTGCAGCCCCAGGATCCTGGCCGGCCCGGCACGGGTGATGATGGCGATTTCCCCCAGCGTGTACTCGCGGTCGATGTCGGGAAAATGACAGCGCTCGCGAACCGCTGGGTGGCAGGTCTTCAACATGTCCTGGCGATACGTGCGGTCCATCAACAAGCGGACGATCTGCGGATAGGCACGAAAAGACGCCCCGTTCGGATGATCGGTGCTCATCACCACCCGCCACGGATCATTCATCATCAGGAACCAGTCCAGCCCGATGCCCCACTGCAAGGAATGCACCAGGCTCTTGTTGCGATACTCGATCGGCGCGATCCCGCAGCCCGACTCCATCTCCGTGTCGCCGCTGAACCATTTGCTGCCGTAAACATTGGCCAGGTAGTAACCCAGGGGGCCGTCTCCCGTCATGCTGGTGGTCTTGCCGAACATGACCTGGCCCACGTCGAGGGTGATGTTGTTGTGCTGGTTGACGTAGTCGACCAGCGGTGCCACTTTGGAATTGAAGGTGTTTTCGTCCCCCTCGCCCCCTCCGTAGCTGTGAAATTGAATGTGCGTCAAATGTCCGCGATGGCCCTCCAGGGCCTTCATCGTCTCCAGGGTGGTCACCCAGTTGCCGGGCATACCCAGATTGTTGCAATGGATGTGAACCGGGTGGGGCAGGCCGAGCGCATTGCCGGCTTGGGTCACGGCCGAGATGATCTGCCGCGGGGTGACGTCAAAATGGTCGACTTGGGTATCCAGACCGGCGACGTTGCCCGAGGGGTGGTGTTTCCAGACTTCCACCCCTCCGGGGTTGACCAGTTTGGGGGCGTATCCCTTGGCCGCCCCCAGTAACCAGCCCAAAAAATCTTGCAGCCGCTGCGGGTCCTGGTCGTGGATGGACTGCATCACGTAGTGGTTGTTGCCGACCAGCACGTAAAAGCCCTTGTCCAGGCAGGGCGTGTCTTCGAACTCTTCGTGGACGTGTCGAGCATCGAGGGGTGGAATGGCGGCGTCGAAAGCGGTGGTGTAACCCAGCCCGGCGTAGGTGTAACCGGTGGCAAAGGTACTGGGCGCGCTGCCCATCGTCCCGCTGTGCGTACTGGCCGTCCGCAAAATTTTCTTGTCAGCCCGCTTCTCTTCCGGCCGCATTTTACGAGCCACGTTGACCTTGGGACCGGCGATGTGACAGTGCATGTCGATCCCGCCCGGCATCACCACCAGCCCCGCCGCGTCCAGCATGCGGCCGGGCTTCACCCCCGGATCGGCGGGCGGGGGCACGATCTTCCCATCCTCGATCCAAAGATCGCACACCACGCCGTCGATACCGTTGGCCGGATCGTAAATCGTACCACCTTGGATTTTTAGCATCATTCGGTTATTGGTTATAGGAACGGTTAATCAGCCAAAACATGCCAGATCCCTCGACACGCGAACCTCGATTTGTCCCATCGCCATGCGACCCGAACTCGAACTCCCCCTCCGCCAAATCAAGGACGCTCGGCAGTATACGTTGTCTTTGCTGGAAGACCTAGAGCCCGACGATTGGTTCCGCATGCCCCATGAGGGAGTGACCCACATCGCCTGGCAGGTCGGCCATCTGGCCATGGCCCAGTTTCGTCTATGCCTCGAGCGGCTGCGGAACCTGCAGCCGGGCGATTGGGACTTGATTTCCAAGCAGGCCCTGCGGCAGTTCGCCAAAGGCACCACACCAGTTGCCCAGCCGGCCACTTACCCTGCCGCCCAGGAGATCCGCGGCATGCTGGACCGCGTCCACGCCGCGGTGCTGCGCGAAGTTCCCCAGTACCAGGGCGACGACCTGCAGCAACCGCTGGCCAACCCCCACCCCATCTTCAAGACCAAGCTGGAGGCGCTCTACTTCTGCTCCAAACACGAAATGCTGCACGCTGGCCAGATCGGCCTGCTCCGGCGCCTGCTGGGCAAACCCCCCCTGCGGTAAAGCAGACCGTCCCGCGCTCCAAGCAGATAAATGCAGCGGATCGGAAGGAAGTTTGTGCCCTCCCTCCTGCTTCCGCACGCTGCCCGTTTCGAGAAGGCCGGCTGGTCCTTGCACGACTGGTCGTTCTGCCTGGCCCGCCTGGGCACGGGCCCGCGACGTGGCGTCAGCGGCACAGGTCCCGTCCGCAAAGGTTCACGTCAGAATCAATTCGAGTTCTTGGCCCGCCTCGACACGGATCTTTGGGTCCCATTGGATGGCGGCCTGGTTCCCCTCAGCGTGGAGGGTGGCAGCCTGTTCCTTGTCTGCCAGGCGGCAGCTTACGCTGGAGACCTTGACGGAGTCCGACAGATTCAGGGTCAGTTTTTTGAGATCCAGGGACCCGTAACGGACGTCCAACCTGGCGACCCACTGGCCATTCTCGACCGCCTGCGAAAAGCTGCCCCATCCCTCGGCGGTGACAAAGGGGGCTCGAAACCGTTTTGGTGTCAGGCGGGGAGCGAACTCGACTTCCCCCCGCGGCCCGTGGCAGTGGAAGCCGCAGACCGCCTGAAAGACGCCATAGCTGGCCATGGCACGCGCGTAGTGGTCGCCACACTCGATTTCGTTGTACGGGTTGCGCAGCGAGCCGTGGTAGCGATCGTGGATGGCGCGGCTGACGGCCAGGCCGCACTCCAGCAACTCGGCGTTGTCCTTCCCTTCGTAGATCATGTGAGCGGCGGCCTGCCACTCGAACCCGCTCATGCACTCATTAAAGTACTGGTACTGCCAATGCTTCTTCTTGCCGGGCGCGACCGGCTGTTTGGGCCACGAGCACATGATCAGGCCCGCATCGCCCGCCTGGGCATACCAGCGGCCTTCCGGAAACCGTTCGCGGAAGGGCCCCACGTCGGGGACGAAGTTGTACCGCCACAGCGAACGCAGCGCGGTGTGCTGTTTCTCGCGATCGAACAGCCGCCCCAGGCCAACCCAATGGGCCCAGGTCTGCCCAAAGATCTGGTCGATATAACAGCCCGGTCCCACCCCGATCGCCGTGGCGTGGCGGGGATCTTCCTCCTGAAGGAAATACTCGCCGTTGAACAGGGTCCGCATCTGTTTTCCGCCGGCGTCCGCAATGCGCTCGCATTGCCCGGCGAACACTTCGTCGCCCATCTCCCTGGCCATCACGGCACCTGCCCGCAAGGCGGCCAGGTACAGCGAACTGGTAAAGCTGATCTTGCCGAACCAGGCGGCGTCCAGCGTGTTCCGTTGCGCGCCGTCCAGAATGCCATCCCGATCCGGATCGCGGGAAATGATGAACTCGACCGCCTTCTTCACCCGCGGCCACAAGCGGCGGAGCCATTGGTCGTCGGCCGACATCTGGTGCTCGCGCAAGACCCCCAAAATGCGCCCGCACTGGCCGTCGTCGGCGTGGTGCGATTTGTTGCCCGCGGCGTAGGCCCGGTGGGCAATGGCCCCGCTGTCGAAAAAGCCAAGCTCCAAGTCGACCATCTCCCGCAGGCGACGTTCGATTTCAGGGAACAACCGGCCCGGCGCTTGCGCGTAATGCCACACGTGGGTACACGTGCCTGGGCAGCAGGCAACGCCCTCCCAGCCGTAAAAGCGGCCATTCTCCAGCAGGTAGCAGGTGTTGGTGGCCAGCGTCGAGGTGTTGGCCATCGTGCGGTCCAGCAGCCAGTAGGGCAGGGTCGAATCGTACCAGGTGTCGACCCACAGGCGCGTGGTTTCGGTCAGCCTTTCGAAGTTCTGGGCGATGTGTTCGGCCACCGCGGCCGCGTCGGCAAACTGGCGGCTGTACCACCGACCTGCAGGGCCCAGGGGGGGCAAATCGAGGTGGGGGAAGTGCCAGGCAAAAATGAACGAGACCGCGACCGTTTCTCCCGGCTGCAGTTCGACCGTGCGACCCACCGCGCCACTCAGCGACTCGTCCCACGCCGCCACCGCCGCGTCGGTCGGCATGTCGAACCATCCGTCCCCAGCGGTCGAGGCCGTGGCCCGCTCTGCTGCCCCCACAACCGCCAGGGCCAGGGTCCCAAAATCGTGCCGTTTCTCGAACTCGACCGTTTCCTGCTGCGGCGGAAGATCGCTGAACACGATCTGATCCACACCCACGTTGCCCCAGGGGCCGGTTACCTGATCCTTGATCCGTAGCTGTGCCTGTTTACCTGCCTGCGAGCTGACGTCAAAGTACGCCCGCTCCATCCGGTTCTTGTTCTTGCCCGTCGCGCGGGCGATCGGCTTGCCGCCAACCAACAGCTCGACACACGTCCCGTCGTGGGCGCCACCGCCGATCAGGAAGCGGATGAAGCGTCGTTCGATCGTAAAGGGTCGGCTGGTCAGCGTGCCGGTGGCGGCGTCCTTGGGTCCCACCCCCTTGCCTGGAGCCGAGGCGTGGGAATTCACGACCCGCTGGCCGCTGCCGGCCACCTGGCCCTGGTAGGCGGGCATCTCCTGCAGGCGGACGGGACCGGCGCCGAACGCCTCACCGGCCACCGTCCACCCCTCGTACGTGCCTTGCTCGAAATCGTCAAAGACGATATCCGGCCGCGGCTTTCGCGGTGCCTCCCGCGGCGCGATCCGTTCGGCGCTGCACTGGAGGATGGTCGCCGCATCGCGCCGCAGGACGCGATTTTTTCGCTGGGCCGGGCCGGGGTTGCCCGCGAAAAGACAGATCGGATTCGCCGTCCGCCCGGCAAAAGTGACCGACAGCGGGCGGGGGGAGGTGTTGCGAGCGGTGTATTTCAGGATGGTCGCCGGATAGGAGGAATTTTCCAAGTCGAGCGGGATGAAGGGGCTGAACGCTTCCAGCTGGACCTGAACCGGACACCCCGGATCCTCGTACGAAACGATACCCAGCGGGTAACGGCCGTCAAACGTCACCTGGGCGAAGCCCTCGCGGTCCAGTAAGCGGCTTGTCTGCTGGCCGTCTTGCTGAATCATGACTCGAAACTGTTGTTCAAACCGCTGCAGCGGTTCCAGCGGTCGCAAATAATTTTGCCCGTCCGCGCCGCGGGCCAACAGTCCTCGGCCGTGATGCTGGTTGAAGATGTCCCACAGCCACAGCCGGCCGTCGCCGCCAAGGTAGACACAGCCGGCACCAATCCCACCGACGGGCATGCCGATGTACTTCAGGTGGTCGCCGCTGTACGTCTCCTTTTCGCCGCGCTCGTACAGCGATCGGACCCAGGCGGGGTCCAGCTGTTTGTCCTCCCGGATGACTTCCAGATACCGGTTCGGCTCAGGAAAGGGCCCGGCCATCACCGGCAGGGACCGGCTGCTGGCCGCCGCCGCGGCCGTGCCGGTGCCCAGCAGGCGGATGAAGGCCCGCCGCGGCATGCCGCAGTCGGCACCTTGAGCGTCTTGACAGCAGGGGGAATCGGGGGGGCTGGGGTTTCGAGGCTGGTGGGTCATCGGTCTTCCCGTTCTGTGACGAGGATCGGGGAGGGAGACTAAACGCTGATGATCTGGCCCCATGATACCACCTGTGTTGATTTCAGCGAGCGGTTCTTGCTGTGCTGCATCGGGCTGCCTGCCTCTGCCCTGTTGGTCACCACGGCAGCTGGCCTTCACGGCAGGTGGGGAGGCGTGTGGGGCGAGATGTGGAAAGAGCGACATCTTTTCCTCTCTTTTGAACCCGATCACCTGGTATGCCCCCAGGTGCATTACACGGATTGTAATTGTTTGGCAGCATGCGAGTATGCGGTGGAGCCGGTTAGACTCTCAGATCACAGGGATCACATTTTAAGAGCAGGCCAACCCAGCTCTGAGCCCCGGCATTTATGCCGGGGTGATGATGTCCACCACCCCACCGGCGA
>WVZU01000017.1 GCA_011772275.1 Planctomycetales bacterium
TGCAGCCGGCCCTGGGCTGTATGACCGCCATTTCCAGCATCCAAGTCAGTAGGTCCCGACCTGACCCCGGGGGGGCGAGTGACCCCTGGGGCGGGACAATCCGCACGATCGTCAAACTCCGATACCAATTGCCGCGCCGATTCAGCTGTCCGGGTTGGCATACCAGGTTTTTGTTACGCATCGCGACGAGCTGCGAGAACCGGAAGACACGGCACATCCAGGCGACTTAAGGCTAGCAGTTACAAAGGTTTGTGGCGGTACCAGCCGACAAACCGAGGCTCTAGGAAGCGTCGTCAAGCGCGTTCAGATCCGGTCAGACAATACGACTCGTGAAACTTTCTAAAGTAACACCCCCTGAAAACTCGAAATTAACTCTCGGAAGCACTTACTGCTTGAAGCCTTTCGCAAAGCGACAGCTTTTCGACAACGGCTTCTGGCGAGTGCTTTCTAGGGGGGACAACCAGCCTGAAGGTTCACGCCTTTAACGGGTGTAGCGGATCCGACTTCCGCCACACCTCCCGCTCGAAATCCCTCCACCCACTGACCTTGCCGGTCGCCATCGGAAGGTCATCACGAAAGTCTCAGCCGGTTACGCACCCGTTGCTTAACCTGCCTCAGATCTTCGCGATGTGCATTTGCGATGCGATGGTGTAAACCGCGGCACAGATCGGAAGGAACTGTAACACCGCCATTTTTCGTTGAATCAGGATTTGCCCCGACCCAGAGCTCGCGATTGTTCGGTTTACCCACAGCCGGCGCGAAGGAGCAGACAACTGACAGGTCGGATGATTGCGAACGGGGCGAACGTTTCTTGTTGGTGACTTTGGTTGCTGGCTGGAAATGAAGTGAAACCAAGCGAGATAAATGGAGAGCCTGCAATGAAGGTCTTCACAACTGGACAGGTCGCAAAGATCTGTAAAGTGGCCCCGCGCACGGTCAGCAAGTGGTTCGATTCGGGCCGGCTGAAGGGCTACCGCATCCCTGGTTCCCAGGACCGGCGGATCCCACGCGAGTATTTGATCAAGTTTCTCAAGGAACATGGTATGCCCTTGGGCGACCTGGAAGACGAGGCCATGGCCAAAGTGCTCATCGTCGCTCAAGACCAGGTTCTGATCGAAAACCTCAAGCGGGAATTGCCGCCTGAGAAGGCGTTTCGGGTCGCGACAGCGGCCAGCGGCTTCGAAGCGGGAATTCAGTCCGAAAGCTTCCACCCCGATTGTATCATCGTTGATTTCTCGATAGGACAGGTCGAGGCGCTGCAGATTTGTCAAAATCTGCGTCGCAACAACGAGTTCACCGAAACGATCTTGATCGCTCTCTTGCCCGATGACGGCAGCTCGATCAGCTTTGATCGTTCCAGCATCAATGAGACGTTCAAGAAGCCCTTCGACGCCGCCCTGCTGGCCGAACGGCTCCGCACGCTCATCGGCGCCAAAAAAGAGCTCGTCTAACAATCAGGGACAAGCCGAGCGGCCACCCGTGGCCGCTCGGAGACCGAAAATCCATCGTCGCTTCCAAACCAACCCGCCGCGGTTAGACCCCCGCGGCGGATATTTTTTTGGATCAGGAAAATTCGGTCTTTTCTGCTCGTTACTCACGATCGGTTGGCCTTGCGTCACGCAGCGGGTGATCAGTAGGATGTGCCACCCGTAACACTCTTTGCAGTCAACCCGGCGCGAATTTCGCCATGGCCGACAACCGGAGCTTGCGAATCCTCATCACTCGACTCTCGGCAATCGGCGACTGTATCCTTACGGTGCCGGTTCTGACGGCGTTGCGCGAGCATTTTCCACAAGCGTTCATTGCCTGGGCCATCGGCCGCTCGGCCGCACCCCTCCTGGAAGGACACGCCGCCCTGGACGAACTGATCAGCCTGCCCGGCGGCTGGCTGAAGTCCCCGCGAGCCATCTGGAACCTGCGCCAACGGCTGCGCCAACTGGCATTTGATGTGGCCATCGATCCGCAGTCCCTGACCAAAAGCGCCTGCGTCAGCCGGCTGGCCGGTGCAAGCCGCCGGATCGGGTTTGCCGGTCAGCATGGTCGCGAGTTGAGCGGGCTGCTGAATAACGAACTGGTCGCCAACACGCGGCCGCACTTGATCGATCGCAGCCTGGAATTGCTGCGGCCCTTGGGGATCGAGCATCCGCAGGTCCGTTTCGATCTGCCGCGCTATGCGGCGGCCGAACCTTCCATCACCAGGTTCTTGCGGCAACATGGCCTCTCCCGCGACTTCGCCCTCCTCAATATCGGCGCCGGCTGGCCCTCGAAACTTTGGCCCGAGGGTCATTTCGCGGCCCTGGCCCACCGCCTGGGATGCACCCACCGCTTGACCAGCGTGATTGTCTGGGCGGGTGATGACGAGCTCCAACGGGCTCGACAAATCGTGGCCGCCAGTCCGGAACATGCCGTCCTGGCCCCACCCACGTCGCTGGTCGAACTGGCCACGCTCGCCCGCCACGCGGCCCTCTTCGTCGGTTCCGATACGGGACCCTTGCACCTGGCGGCCGCCGTCGGTACTCCCTCCATCGGGTTGTACGGTCCCACCCGTCCGCAGGATTGCGGTCCTTACGGATCCCAGCACATTGCCCTCCAACGACATTTTCAGGAGGGCGGTCATCGCGAACGGCGTCGAGCGTCGAATTGGGCGATGCAGGCCATTACCGTGGCCGATGTGGTTACCGCCTGCGAAAAGATTCTGGCGCGGTCCGCCGCCCCGCACGCCGCCTAGCCGCCGTCGCGGCGAGGTCGGTTTCGGGCCGGATCGCGGTTTCTAGGGTTAACGTGTCCTGGGGCTGGCCGTGTCCTGACTCTGGCTCGTCAGGCTGGGGCCTGGGGCCGCGTTGCGGCTGGTGACCAGACCGGTCCTCCATGAAACGGTCTTGGGGCGAAGGGGCCGCGGGCAGCGTGGCAGGGCGATCGGCGCGGCGGGGGGGGAACCCGATGCGGCGGTGATCGCTGCCACCCGGGCCGCTCAACCGATTTCTGCCAACAGCCGTTTCCACGAATTTTTTTCACGGGCGGGAGTAAATTGTTTGGCTCGCTGGCGGCACTGTTCCTGCAACCGCCGATAAAACCGACCATCACGTTCGACGTCGCTCAGCAACCGAGCCAACCGGCGGGTGTCGCCCGTGGGAAAGTATCCGTCGTAGTCCTCGCCCAGCATGCCGAGCGACCCGGAGATTCGCGAGCTGAGCACGGGAACGCCGGCCACGAGGGCCTCGGCCAGGACATTCGCCCCGCCTTCGATCTTTGAGCTCAGCACCAGCAGGCGGCTGCGGGCCACGCGGCGGCGGGCTGCACCCGGCGCCAGTTCGCCCAGCCACCGATAACGGGGGTTGTTCTGCATCTCGGCTTCCGCCTGGCGGCGAAGGGTGTCGCTGAGCGCCGCGCCGATATGAATGATACGAATGCAAGAGGCCGCAGGCAGTCGCCGCGCGGCCCGGGCCGCTCGAAAAGGGTCCTTGACCGCCCGCAAATGGCCACTGACCGAAACCTCAAATACCGTCTTCAACTTCCGTGGCTTGCCGCGGGGACGCACGGCCGATTGCAGAATCACCCGCGCCTTGCCGCGTAGCCCCCGCGGCAAATGCCGGATGCCATCCGGTTGCAGCAGGACCAGCCGCGTGGCGGCGGCCAGACTGCGGCGGGCGGCAGCTTGCCTGTGGATATCGCGATAGAGATCGGTCCCGGTCAAGGCCACGATACAGGGACTGGCCGGTTGCCGGGATACGTACCGGGCCACCGACTGGGCACTGCGTTTGGCGTGCAGGGCGACCAGCAGATCACAGGCCTGGGACTGATAACGCGTAT
>WVZU01000368.1:0-9437 GCA_011772275.1 Planctomycetales bacterium
AGTGCACCCGGTCATCATCAGCCGGCTCAGCCCCGGGCACCTCTCCCACAGGCCGCCCGCCATTTCCCCCCGCGTCTTTTGCAGCCCGGCAGGTTGGCCCCCGAAAAGGCTCGCAAGCGGCCGCGAAAAAGACTCCAGATCTGCTCCCCTTTTTTTGCGGCAGGATGTGCGGGCCGGTGGAGTGCGTAACGCCCTGCAACGGGCCGTACTTGTTTCGCTGGCCAATGGGCGAAAACAGGCACCCTGCCCAGGGACCGATGCTGTCCCGCCTCCTGCCAGCGTGAAACGACCGAGCGGCTGGTTTGCACGGCGGTTTACAGGCTGGCCAGCTTTTCGATCAGGTCCACGGTGCGGCAGCTGTAGCCCCATTCGTTGTCGTACCAGCTGACGACTTTTATCAGTTTGCCCGGACCGTCTTTCTGGGAGCGATCATCGGGCAACACCTGGGTGAAGTCGGAGGCAAAAATTGAGCTATGGGGATCGTCGATAACGTCGGAAGAGACCAGCGGGTCTTCGGTATACGCCAGGATTCCCTGTAAAGGGCCCTCGGCTGCGGCCCGGATGGCTTGATTGACATCCGAGCGGGTAACGGCCTGTTTCAAATTGACTGTCAGATCGACAACGCTGCCCGTCCCGACCGGTACCCGCATGGCGATCCCGGTCAGTTTTCCTTGCAGCTCGGGAATGACCAGTCCGACCGCTTTGGCGGCTCCGGTGGTCGTGGGGATGATATTTAGAGCCGCCGCCCGCGCTCGATACAAATCCGTGTGCGGCAGGTCCTGGACGTTTTGGTCATTGGTGTAGGCATGCACGGTTGTCATGAGGCCGCTCTCGATCCCGAAAGAGTCGTGCAGCACTTTTGCGACGGGAGCCAGGCAATTCGTCGTACAGCTGGCGTTGGAAACACACCTCATCTCCGGTTTCAGCTGGTCGTCATTTACCCCGCAGACGACAGTCAGGTCAGGATCGTCTTTGGCGGGGGCACTCAACACAACCTTTTTTGCACCCGCGTCCAGATGCGTATCGTAACCCGCCTTTTTTTCCGATTTTCGTGACGTGAAAACACCGGTGCTCTCGACCACAACGTCGGTTTCCAGTTCCTGCCACGGCAGCTGCCCCGGGTCCCGTTCGGCCAGGGCACGGATCCGTTTCCCATTGACAGAGAGCGACTGGTCGTCGAATTCGACGGTGCCGTCAAAGCGGCCGTGAATGCTGTCGTATTTCAGCAGAGTGGCCAAGGTGCGGTTATCGGTCAAGTCGTTGACAGCGACCACCTCAAACGTGTCGGGCTGAGCGATCAGTTGGCGAAAGACCAGCCGACCGATGCGGCCAAAGCCGTTAATTCCCACGCGAATGGACACGAAAAACCTCCTTTTGCCTTGCGGTGCCGTTGACCAGGATGCTGATCCGCTGCGGATCGGGTTTTTTGCCCAGGCGATAAAGGCATGGCCGATCACAAGATAGACGAAACAAACCGGTGATTATACGGATCGTTTGGCGGGAGCAACAAGGGGTGCAATCCCCCCGACTGGGTCTCTTCCCCCCTTCCCATCCAGGCCGCAGCGTACGCTAGGTGCCCGACCCGCCGTCCGTTATAATTCGATAATTCGTCCACCACCGGGACACGATTGGCAGCCGATGTCGGAAGCTCACGAAAAACTGCGCGGCACCATCCAGCAACTGCATGCCGAGCTGGAGTCGCTCGAGCAGATGGACCAGGATGTCGAACGGTTGTTGCAGACGGCGGTCGCTGACATTCATCAGGCGCTGGAACAGGGTACTGAATTGACCGAGCAGCCCTCCCACATCACCAGCCGCTTGACCGAAGCGGCCCGGCATTTCGAAGATTCGCATCCGACGCTGAGCGGCATTATTGGGAGCCTGATCGACACGCTGAGCCGGATGGGTATCTAGTTGGCGCAGGGGGTGGGCATGGCGACGTTGAGCGGCAGTACGGGGGACGAAGATCTCGACATGGAGGGCCGAGCGTCGCTGGTCGAACAGAGCCTTGCCCAGCTGCAAGCGGCCTACGACCAGGCGCTCCGCGACGAAGTACGGCAGCCGGTCATCTTTCTGATCGACTGCGAAGACCCCCTCGGCAGCCAGCTCGCTCGCCAGTGGGAAGGCGACGATGCCGTCGACGGGGCCATTTTGGCCAATACCGGACAGGCTGCCAGCGGCAGCGACGAGGAAACCTTCACCACCACCCTGGTCCGCGCCCTCCCGTTCGGCGAGTGCCAGCGGGAGGTGCCCCAGCTGTTCCCCTATCTGAACGGCAGTTTTGCTCAGCCCCCTCACGACGGTTTCCTGGTCGTGGTGATCAGCTATGGGGGTGCCGCCACGTTCACCGCACCGTTCCGCCAGGGACGGTTTTCACGCTGAGCGGTTCGAGGCCTTGTTTTCAATCGTGTCCTGGCGGGGCGAATTTCGGCCTGCCGGAAAGGGCGGAAAGCAGGGCCCCTGACCCCCTGGTCCGGTGCCCCACGCGGGTGGGGAAAAGCCACCCGAAGCAAAGCGNNTTGGCGCTTGACAAACGACCCACCAGGTCGCGCGATTTTGACCTGGTACCGTTGTGAATCAAGGGCCAAATAGCTATAATTTTTACGATTATTGGTTGCTTGAAACAGCCTTCTACAAACCCTCATGCGACCCGCCTCCCGCCTCGCGCGGACAGGACGACCGCGCTCGTTAAAGCCTGCGACGCCCTGCCTTCCGACTCGCCAGAAAGGATTGATCATTGGCCACCGATTCCGACCCCCCCGATCCGGATCCCCAGCCGGAAAGCCAGGACGACCATGCTGCAGGTAACGGCGGTGCAGGTGAGGGACCGCCGCCAGGGAACATTCTGGATTTGCCGATCGAGGACGAGCTGAAGAGCAGTTACCTGACGTACGCGATGAGCGTGATTGTCAGTCGGGCGCTGCCCGATGTGCGGGACGGATTGAAACCTTCCCAGCGCCGCATTCTGGTCGCGATGAACGATCTGAACCTCACCCCCGGCGCCGGACGGGTCAAATGCGCCAAAATCTCTGGCGACACCAGTGGGAACTATCATCCGCACGGCGAGAGCGTGATCTACCCCACGCTGGTCCGCATGGCCCAGGAATGGAACATGCGGTATTTGCTGATCGACAAGCAGGGTAACTTTGGTTCGATTGCCGGTCTGCCCCCGGCGGCCATGCGATACACCGAAGCCCGCATGGCGCCAGCCGCCGCCCAGATTCTGGACGACCTGAACCTGGATACCGTCGACTTCGTGCCAACCTACGACGAACGGCGTACCGAACCGATGGTCCTGCCGTCCCGTTTTCCCAACCTGGTCGTCAACGGCGCCAACGGCATCGCCGTGGGGTATACCACTTCCATACCGCCTCACAACCTGGGGGAAGTCTGCGATGCGTTAACGGCCATTATCGACGGCCCCGAAATCTCCATTGACCAGCTGCTGGAGATCTGCCCAGGCCCCGATTTCCCGACGGGGGGGATGATCTGTGGTCGGAGCGGCATTCGCCGCGGCTACCACACCGGCCGCGGGACAATTACCCTCCGCGCTCGAGCCGATATCGAGGAACTGCCCGGCAACCGGTCGCGAATCGTGATCCGCGAAATCCCCTATCAACAGGCCCGTGATCGGATCGAGGAGAATATTGCAGCGCTGGTTAACGATGGCCGCATCAAGGGTATCTCCGGCGTGCGCAACGAAAGCGATTTGAAGGAACCAGTCCGGTTGGTGATTGAGGTCCGGCGGGATGCAGACCCGGAAATCGTGTTGAACCAGCTGTACCAGTATTCGCCGTTGCAGAGCACCTTTTCCTTGAATTTCCTGGCGCTGGTCGACGGCAAGCCGTGCCAGCTGTCGTTCAAAACGATGCTGGAAGAGTTCCTGCGGCATCGCGTATCGGTCATCCGGCGTCGCACGCAGTTTCTCCTCTCCAAAGCCCGCCTGCGCAAACACACCGTCGAGGGCCTGTTGCTGGCCCACGCGAACATCGACGAAGTCATCCGCGTGATCCGGTCCTCCAAAACGCAACAAGAAGCCAAGTCACGGCTGATGGAAATCGAGTGCCCGGCGGTTATGCTCAAAAAAGCCCTGGGCGAAGAGGGCTTCGCGGTTTTTGTCGACGAGCGTGGCGAGGCGGACAGCTATTGCCTGACTCCCGTCCAAGCCGACGCCATCCTGCGGATGACCCTGGGCCAGTTGGTGAACCTGGAGCAGGAGAAGCTGGCGGACGAGCACAAGAAGCTGCTGGCCGACATCGCCGAATTCCATCGTATCCTGGCAGACGAAAATAACATCCGGAAAATCATCCGCGACGATCTGGCCGATTTGAAAAAGAAGTTTGGAGATCCGCGACGGACCGAAATTAGCGGTGAAGAAATCGGCCACGTCGACATGGAAGACCTGATCGCCGAAGAAACCATGGTCGTCTCCATCAGCCATAACGGCTACATCAAGCGTACTCCCGCCAGCGTCTACCGGGCCCAACGGCGTGGCGGAAAGGGGCTCAAAGGCGCCAAGGCGGAAGACGAGGACCCGATTGAACACCTCTTCGTGGCCAGCACCCACGCCTACCTCCTGTTCTTTACCAACCGGGGCCGTGTCCACTGGCAAAAGGTTTACGATCTGCCGCAATTGGGCCGGGAAAGCCGGGGACGGGCCGTGGTCAATTTGCTGAACCTGTCCGAAGGCGAAAAGATCGCCGATTGCCGTGCGGTCCGTGACTTCAATATGCCGGGCCACTTCCTGCTGATGGCCACTGCGGGAGGACTCGTAAAAAAGACAGCCCTGGAAGCCTACAGCCGGCCTCGGCAAGGTGGCATTATCGCCATCAAACTCCGCGAAGGGGACGAACTGGTCGATGTGGTCATCACCAAGCCCGGCGATAATGTCGTGCTCGCCACCGCCAACGGAATGGCCATCCGCTTTGACGAGTCCGACGCGCGACCCATGGGCCGCAACTCCAGCGGTGTCCGCGGGATCAATCTGGTGGGCGATGATCGGCTGGTCGGCATGGTTGTCGCCGAACCGGAGGCGACCCTCCTGACCGCCTGCGCCAACGGCTACGGCAAGCGGACCTTGTTCGGACCCCCCGCCTCGGCCGAAGAAAACGAAACCGAAGATGCCGGTTCCGCAGGGCGCTATCGCACCCAAAAGCGGGGCGGCAAGGGCGTCCGCGACATCAAGACCACGCGGCGCAACGGACCCGTGGTCGGTATCACCCGCGTCCACGACGACGACGAAGTGATCATGATGACCCGACGCGGTAAACTGCAGCGGATCGCGGCCAGTGACATCAGCGTCATCGGCCGCAATACCCAAGGTGTCCGGATCATGTCGCTGGACGACGACGATAACCTGGTGGCCGTTGTCCGGGTCCCCCGGCATGAAAATGCCAGCGATAACGGGGAAGGCGACCCGGAACCGACGACCCGCGACGCCCCTGCGGCCGATGAGGCGGCCGGAGATTCGTAAGCTACAATGGGGGGTATGGATCCCTGGTTTCTGCCCGCTCACCCTCCCCCCCCGTTTTAGGCGAACATTATGAAGATTGCAGTTATCGGAACCGGTTACGTAGGCCTGGTGACCGGCACCTGTTTCGCAGACAGTGGTAACGATGTCACCTGCGTGGACATCGATCAAGACAAGGTCGATCAGCTGAACCGCGGCGAAGTGCCCATTTACGAACCCGGTTTGGCCGAACTGATTCAGCGCAATCGGTCCGCCGATAGGTTGCATTTCACCACGAACTCTTCCCAGGCCGTGCGGTCGGCCGACCTGGTCTTCCTCGCGGTGGGGACGCCCAGCGCCCATGACGGCGCGGCCGACTTGACGGCCTTGTGGACCGTCGTCAAGACGATGGCTGCCGATCTGAGGCCGGAAGCCGTCGTGGTTACCAAAAGCACCGTGCCGGTGGGCACCAACGCCGGCATCTTCGCCAGGCTGAAAGAGCTGACCGGCCGCGAGTGCCACGTGGCCAGTAACCCGGAATTCCTCAAGGAAGGGGCGGCGATCGAAGATTTTATGAAACCCGACCGCGTGGTGGTCGGCGTCCGCACGCCAGAAGTGGCCAACATCCTCCGCGACCTGTACGCCCCCTTCCTACGGACCGACAAGCCCTTCCTGGCAATGTCGCCGGAAAGCGCCGAGATGACCAAGTACGCCGCCAACGCCCTCTTGGCCACCAAGATCAGCTTCATCAACGAAATGTCCATTCTGTCCGCCAAGATGGGCGCCGACATCGATGACGTCCGCCGTGGTATTGGCCATGATAGCCGGATTGGTTTCGCCTTTCTGTTTCCCGGTGTAGGCTACGGTGGCAGCTGTTTTCCCAAGGATGTCCGCGCCTTGGGATCCATGGCCGCAAACCTGGGCGTGGATGCCAAGATGATGCAGGCGGTCGATTTGATCAACGAGCGGCAGAAGGGGATCCTGCCATCCCTGATCGAAAACCATTTCGGTGCCGAGTTAAAAGAGAAGAAAATTGCCGTCTGGGGACTGGCGTTCAAACCCCGGACCGACGACATTCGCGAGGCACCAGCCCTGGTGCTGATCGATCGCCTGCTGGCCGCCGGCGCCCAGGTGGCGGTGCACGATCCCGAGGCGATGGAGAACGTGCAAGCTGAGTACGCCGATCGGCTGACCTATTGCGAGCGTCAATTGGATGCCCTGCGGGGGGCTGACGCCCTGGCGATCCTGACTGAGTGGGGCGAGTTCCGTCACCCCGACCTGCGGGAGATGCACGATCTGATGAACAGTCCCGTCGTCTTTGACGGCCGCAATATTTACGGGCTGGACCAGATGCGGCAAGCAGGTTTTACCTACTTTTCTATTGGCCGCCCTGCGGTCCTGCCGGCCTGAACCTGCCGGGGACGGGCCCCGGCGGCCCCTGTGGTTGCGTCCACAATCAATTTTCAGCCAGCGAAAACCCGCTCCAAGTTTCGGCAACGTGGGTGTTGCCAAAAGTCTTGGCGAGTTGCGCCATAGGGATCCGGGGGAAATTTATAGGCCGGGACAGCCGGAACCAGGCAGCCGTGGCCCCGGCGGCGCCCCCGCCGTCCGAATTCACGTTGGTCCCCGCCCGCCATCGGTTTACACTTGGCTCATGCCCCAGCATCCGTCCCAGCCCGCGCCGGAAACCACTGCTCCGCTCAAGCCCTGGCAGCACCGCCTGCACGAAATCATCTTCGAGGCGGACACGCCGGCCGGCAAGGCATTCGATGTCCTGTTGATCGCTGCGATCTTGCTGAGTGTGACGGCGGTGATGCTGGAAAGCGTTGCTCGGATTCGCCTCGCCTGGGGACCGCAGCTGTTGGCGATCGAATGGTTCTTCACGCTGCTGTTCACCGCCGAATACATCGCTCGCCTGATCTGCGTGCAACGCCCCTTTCGATATGCGATCAGTTTTTTTGGCCTGGTGGACTTGCTGGCGATCGTGCCGACCTATCTCAGCCTGTTGGTGGGCGGTGCTCCATCGTTGCTGGTCATTCGCGCCTTGCGCCTGATCCGCGTGTTCCGCGTCTTCAAGCTGGCTCACCACCTCCAAGAAGCACGGATGCTCGTTGAAAACCTCCGCCGCATGCGGGCCAAGATCACGGTGTTCCTGGTGGTGGTATTGAGCCTGATTGTGGTGATTGGCGCCGCGATGTACTTGATTGAGGGCAGCCAGCCAAACTCAAAATTCACCAGTATCCCTCGCAGTATCTACTGGGCGATTGTGACCATGACCACCGTGGGCTATGGGGACATTTCGCCGCAGACAGAACTTGGCCAGGCCCTGGCGGCGGTGACCATGATATTGGGCTACAGCATTATCATCGTGCCCACCGGTCTGTTTACCGTTGGCCTGGCTGGTTCCCCGCTGAGGCCCGTCAGCGCGCAGGCCTGCCGCCATTGCAGCGCCGAGGGGCATGATATGGACGCGATCTACTGCAAATATTGTGGCCAGCGGCTTTAGCCCGGATTGCTCACAAACTTCCTCGCTTACTAGACGGCCTGTGAGCAATCCGGCTGGGGAAACCACCGCCCCCCGGCACACTTCGCACGGCTTGCGGGCGGCTTGCCGTCCACCGGTCCAATACTCACCCCGCCGGCCTGCCATCCGCGGCAACCACTGGCTGAGCCTGGTTGGCTGGACTACAATTCTGCTGATAGGCTCTTCCTCCGACTGGCCGGCCCAAGATTGCCAGCGCATTCGACTTTGCCGCGGTGATGAGTATCACGACGCCGGAACAATTTTTCGATTGTCTGAGTGACAGTGGAATTCTGAGCGAGACCGATGTGCAGGCCGCGCGGCAGATGACGGCCGGCTTGCCGGACGCTCGAACGGTCGCTAAACGTCTGGCCAACCAGGGCTTTCTTTCCCGCTGGCAGGCCTTGCAAGTCCTGGCCGGCAAGTTGCCCGCCTATCTGGGCAAGTACAAGCTGCTGGACCAGCTGGGTGCCAGCGAAACGGGTGCCGCGTTCCTGGCGGAACACGAACAGATGGAACGCCGAGTGGTCGTCAAGGTCGTCAATCGAAAAGGATTGCAAGCGAAGGATGCGCTCGATCAGTTTCTTGACGAAGCCCGCCATCTGGCCGCCATCGATCACCGCAATATGATCCACGTCTTTGACGTCGACAGTACCGGTGGACAATACTACCTGGTGCTGGAGTACGTGGAAGGCGAATCGCTGCAAAGTTTTGTCGATCGACATGGTCCCCTGGCGTTCGACGCGGCTGCCGGCTATATCGCCTTATCGGCCAGCGCGTTGGCCGAAGCACACCAGCAGCAAATCTGGCATCACCGCCTGCAACCGGACCGCCTCCTGTTGGACATGCACGGCGAGTTGAAAGTGCTGGACATCGGACTGGCCCGCTTGGCCGATCCGCAGGAAGACCAGCGGCGAGCCAGCGACCAGGAGTCGGGCGACGTGGATTACGTTGCTCCTGAACAGGCGACGGGCAAGAATAAAGTCGATCATCGGGCCGACGTGTACGCCCTGGGGTGCTGTTTCTATTTCCTCCTCACCGGTCAGGTCCCCTACGGCCAGGGGAATCGGGCCCAACGGCTCAAGGCCCGCCTCCGCCCCACCGCTCCCGATGTCCGCGAGCTGCGTCCCGATACCCCCCAGGAACTGGCCGAGATCTGCGCCCAGATGATGGCCACCCAGCCCCGGCAGCGGCTGTCGATCGAGCAAGTCGGCCGGCAGCTCGGCTCGTGGCTCAAGCAACAGCAGGCCGCCCAACTGTCTGCCACTGCCCTCAACGAACCCCCCGCTACCATCCCTGCGGCCGCAGGGAAAAACGGAGAGGAACCGCAGGCTTTCCCGATCTTGGGCGACACCGAGGGACGGTCGCGGCCAACGAGTGCACAGGTCCCTGACGCCGGTGAGGAAGAAGACGAGGAAGAGGAACTTGCCGAGCTGCTGGATGACGATCAAAACAAGAAAGTGTGGA
>WVZU01000368.1:9462-9950 GCA_011772275.1 Planctomycetales bacterium
GGGACGATGCGAACTCCCCGTCCCCTGCCAACCCGACCGCCACCCCTGAAGGTTCAGAAACAGAAGACAAAACAGACGAACCAGACGATGAGGAGGACTGGGTGCCTGGCGGGGCCCTCCAAAACGACTCGCAGCCGGAGGCGGAGGCGGAAAAAGGTGCAGAGCAGTCGAAAGCCAAGGCTGCTGTGCCTCAGCCGAAAGCCCAGGCTGCCGCTGCCCCGCCGAAAGCCCCGGCTGCTCCGCCCCAGCAGAAAGCCCAGCCTCGGCCGCCCCGGCGGAAAGCCAAGGCTGCTGCCGCTCAGCCGAAAGCGAAGGCTGCTGCGACCCCGCCGAAAGCCAAGGCAGCCCCGCCAAAAGCCCAGGCTGCTGCCGCTCAGCCGAAAGCCAAGGCTGCTGCGCCTCAGCCGAAAGCCCAGGCTGCTGCGACCCCGCCGAAAGCCAAGGCTGCTGCGCCTCAGCCGAAAGCCCAGGCTGCCGCAGCCCCGCCG
>WVZU01000303.1:0-10482 GCA_011772275.1 Planctomycetales bacterium
CCGACCATAGCCCCCCGGTTCTCGGCGTACAAATGCAATTCCTCGCGCAGGGTCTGCAGCAGCACCTCACTATCTTCAATGATCGTGTCACATTCATTCTGTTCGTCAAATGTATTTTCCTTGGTACCTTCAATGGTATGTTTCAGCATATAGAACAAGCCTCGCAGGCTGGTCGTCTTGCCGTCATCGATCAGTCGCTTGCAGCCGCTGGCGACCAGCATGGTCCGCATGTAGGCCTTGGCCTGCGACAGATCGAACAGCTGCCTGCGGTTGGTGTTCTTGCCCATTTCGATGATTTTTTTCCGGGGGCTATAGCGGACATTGGACAGCGTCCGTGAGGGGATATCGACGTAGGGATCCCGCCGTTTGCTGGCCGCGTGGACAACTTCGTCAGCGAGGCGTTCGATATTGTCCAGCGTTTTTTTATCGCGGGGCGAGCCTGTTTTTTTTACGGCGCCGTTGCTTTTGGCCGATTTGCGACCAGCGGCTGGGACAACTTTCCTCTTTTTGGCTGGTTTTTTCGGGACCCGTCGTCCGGCGGTCCCTTGCCTGCGAAGTTTTTTCTTGGCCATGGTCGGGTCACTCGTCGTTGCCTGGGGTATTCATTAACTTTTCTGCGGCCTCCGCCGGATCCACAATGATCACGTTTTCGCCCAGTTCCAGTTCCTGTTCGTCTTGGATGGGACGACCCTGCTTGTCCAGCTGGACGTCCGCCTCGGCGGTCTTTTTCTTGGCGACCAGGAGAAGTTTTTTGTACAGCTGGTCCCGGTCGATGTTGTTGATCGTGCTGACGGCCGTGGCGACTTCGCCCAGGTAGCGCAAGAAGACCGCGCGTCGGTCCCCTTCTTTTTTGACCTTTTGCCGCCGGCGGAGGTACATTCCCAGCTTGCGACCGGCGGCCTGGAGGGCCAACCGCAGTTCTTTCTGGATTTCTGGATAACTGGCGACCGCTTCCTTCGACTCGCTGGTAAACGGTACCCATACGCTGGCCATATGGACCATGAGGGTCACGGGGCCGGTGGGCATGCTTCCCCGCGACTGGCTCAATCCGTAAGACCGCCAGTTGGTCCCCATAATCGTCTGCGTGATGGCGCAGGCTCCCGGCTGGAACTGCAAGGGAACGCGGTTGGCGTAGCGCAAGACGTTCATGGATTGTCCGCTGTCGAGGCTGACATTTTGCATCGCGTCATGCAGCTTTTCGATCTCCTTGGGGGTCAATTTCCCTGGCGACTGGCGACGCCCCAGTCCGGACTGGTTGATAATCTTGTCGGCCAACTCGTTCCCCAGGCCCTGAAAGGTCATGGTGAGGAACTGCCGCAGGGTTCGCGAATCGCTTTCCGAAATCAGTTCGGTCAGCAGTTCGCGTGAAATCCGTTGAGCGGTCGAGCCGCCGCCGTAGGCCAGGGCCACTTCGATCTGGAACGGATTCCCTCGATAGACCGAAGGCGGGCGGGTGGCGGCCACATAGAATTCGGCCGGCACGACGTGGTACATCCCCTTCAACAACAGTTCCTCTCCGATCGGGGAGATACAGTCGGTGCTGGGAGCACTGATTTTTGTCTCCTGAATCGCCTGGTACAGCCAGTCGGCCTCGCGACGGCCGATGCGTGCCGGTCGAGCTCGTGGGCTAAGTTTGGCGGCGCTACAGATCCGCTTGGCGACGGCGCCGCTGACGCGCGAAAAGCTGCTGGTCAGGAAAGCCGACAGCGTGGACTCCCTGGTGTCGTGCAGCATCGTAATCAGGTTACCCAGCTCGACACCATAAGGATGCGGTTTAATTTCTTTCGGCTCAGGCGGCAGCTCTTTTGTCGAACGGTGATAAGTCTTCTCGTTGTCGTCCGGATCGATGTAATGCAGAGTCACGTGGGGGTTAGCGATGGCCGTCTGCTCCAAGTATTCGTCCACACTGCCGCGTCCCCGCTTGTGAATCGCCTCCAGCTCGATCGTGACCCGCGTCCCGTGATCGATATCGACCCATTCGATACCATGTTTGGCGATAACTTTTTCGCCCCGCGCGCCGGGGGGGATGTCGACGCCATCGCCGCGGCCGTTGAGGATCTGCGGCTGGTTCTTTTTGGTATCGATTTTGATCTCGTAGTAATGCGACGGCTTGCGTTTGGAGACCTTGGAGATAATTTTGATCGGCTTGCCCGTCGTGAGCAGGCCGTACATGCCGGCGGCGCTGATGCCGATTCCCTGCTGACCGCGGCTCATCCGCAGCCGATGAAACTTCGATCCGTAAAGAAGTTTTCCAAAGATCAGCGGGATCTGTTTTTTGAGGATGCCAGGCCCGTTGTCCTGGATACCCGCCTGATAGCGGTTGTTGCCGGTCTGTTGGACGTGAACCCAGATCTCCGGCAGGATACCTGCTTCTTCACAGGCGTCCAGCGAGTTGTCGACCGCTTCCTTGATGGTGGTCAACAGGGCCTTGCGGGGGTTGTCAAAGCCGAGCAAATGTCGGTTCTTGGCGAAGAATTCGCTGACAGAAATGTCGCGCTGGCCGGCCGCCATGCTTTTGGCCGTCGCGCGGCGGCCGTGGCGGACCGCCTGGGGGCGGCCGTTGGTGGTTGAGCGGCCATTGCCGGTCGCAGACTTGGTCCGCCGTGAGGGCTCGCCGCTCTGCAGCCCAGCAACCTTCCCGGCCTGCCGGCTCGCCGACCCCTGACCACCGCTGCCGGACTGCCGCCCGGCCTGGACCCTCTTCGGCTTGACCCTCTTAGCCTTCACCCTCTTGGCCCGGACACGCTTTGCCTTCACTTTGGCCAACGCCTTCCCTCCTTGCCGGCCGGCCAGCCGGGCCGGCCCAGGTACCAGGCAACAGGCCGCCCACCATGCCGGCCGACGCGACGTGACAACTGTTAAACTTTGCGGCTTGTACGAATTATAGCGGCTGTAAGGGCTTGCTCCCAGCCGACTTTGACCTGAAGAGAGGAATAATCGAACGATTTTCCGCAGGTGGCAAATAAAGATTTATTGGCACGATCCGAACCGGCCGAACTATGTCTTGCGGACGCTGCCCGGCGCGTGCCCGCTTCGGCGCGGCTCCAGCTGAACGAGAGACACTGCAGGCGGCCCTGCTGCGGCCGGGGACCGCCCCGCAACGCAAAGGAGTTGTTTGCCAAGGAGTTTTTCATGACCCAGAACGCTGTACGTCGTTTGCTGATCGCCACCGGGGTCGTGGCTGGCCTGACCCTGGCCGATGGACATCGTGCCACCGCAGCCGATTGTGGCTACCCGGTCAACCAGCTGGACCTGTTCCACAACTACTACGCCGAACCTGGCATCTGCGGGCACGGGATACCGGCAAAGATGTATTTGTCGCCCCGTCCCACACCGGCCTGGGTCGGGCATACCTACGTGACGTATCAGCCGCTGATGCCCCACGAGTTTCTTTACAAGCACCACCGCACCTATATCCGCCGGCACGCGGATGGAAGCGGCACCCGCACCACGGTCCGCTGGTACTGAGCTGTTTGGCGCGAAGTTCCTTGATCTGGTACGTGTTGCAAATGGCGGTCGGCATAGCGGCCGTTTACCAAGCCACTTGAAGGATACAAATCATGAAGATGAAGGTCCTGCACCTTGCCCCGCTCGCAGCCTTGCTGCTGTTGCCCCTGCCAGCCCGCGCCCAGGATCGGCTTGTTTCAAACGACGTACCCGCTTGCTCATCCTGCCAGGACGGTACCCCCACGGGCGGGGCCGGTGGCGGGGTAAGACATCGAGCGCAATCGGCCAAAAACCCTCACGGTTACCCCAACGCAGTTGCCGTGTTTAACCATATGGGAGTCTGGGCGGCCAAGGAATCGCTGAAATATCCCTGGCACTGCAATTACTACAACATGCAATGGGGCACCCCCGTCGCCCTGCTGGTGCCTCCCACTGCCGAACGGAGTTACAACATGGGATGGGGAGTTGGCAATACGCGGCTCACGCGAAATTGGCACCAGTTCCAACGCCCGTATCCTGGCAATGGGACGGAGGGGACCCAACGATCGTTTCAGGCGACTCCCCCATGGCCCAGCGACACGTCCCAATTTGGGGTGTATTACGTGCGCGGACCGTGGTAATTGGCGAAACGGACCCGTAACGCGGATACGTCACAAGCCGGCTGGTGACCGGCGGCAACAACTCACTCCGTGGATCCTTGCTCAAGTGGTCCTCAGGCAGTTTGTGACCAAGCCCCGTGGCACAAACTGCCTTTTTTTGTGCGCTGACCGCCGGCCGCGCAATCCGTACCAGCCTCACAATCGTCACCAGCCCCAAGTATCAACTCAGCGACAGTCGTCGTCACTCGGACCTCGCACAGCGGTCTCGTCCTGATTCGCGCCACCCGTGTTGCGTCGCGCAACGCATGCAACAGGGACGGCTTGCGGTCCAGCTAGCGATGCTGAGCCATTTTTTTGGCACGGCGACTGCATAAGATTACGGCAGGCACACTTCGACACACTCTCTGCAGGGAAAGGAGCCTTCAGATGTTCCAGCCTATCGTACCCTTAATCGCGGGAGCGATTGTCGCGCTGATCGCCGTTGTCGCCTCGCTGCGCCCCCTTTCTTCCGACGCCAATCCGTTCTATGTCTAACCCCCATCGCCCAGCAGCCAGCTGCTGTGCGATGGCCGAATCTTTGACTGGCCCGGTCGGGTTCCAAACTGCGTAGCCAGCGACGGCGGGTCAGAAATCGGGGCCAGTGGTTTGTCGATGCCCAGTTTTCGGGTCGCGAAAACGGGACAAACGTTTCGGCAATTCCCCTTCCGTCGAACATCTTGGCGCGTTTGCGCCACACCGGCCAGGGCGAAATTTCAGGTCTGGCCAAAGCCTGGCCAGTTTGTCAGAACTCCCTGCGGATCGGCCCCTGGCAAGGCGGCACCCGCCTGCCACCGCGTTGCTGGACGTTTTCGACCCTGGGGCCCGCGACGGGCTGGCTAGCGGCTGGTGTCCGCTGAGGGTGCCTGCTGGCAGCGCTGCAGCAGTTCGGCAAACCGGGTCTTCATTTGCGGACCGCCCAGTTGGGGATGCAACACTTCGGTCAACTGGATGATGCGGATGGCCTGCGGGGTATTGCCCAGCCGCTGGTGAGCCAGGGCTTGGGAGTACTTTGCGCGAAACCAGCGTGGCGAGCCGGGAGGGCTGTGCCGCTGGACCTGCCGCCATCGCAGGAGGGCGGCCTGCCAGTCGGCCTGCTGGCGGCCGTGCAGCAGCAGTTGAGCATATTTTTCTTGCAGGAGACCGTCATCCGCATAACGTTCGACCAATTCTTCGTAGGCTTTCTGGGCCGCCTCCCGGCGGTCGGCGGCAGCCAGGGCTGCCGCCCTGGCCATGGCCAGCGATTTCGACCGTCCGCCCTCCTGGCGCGCTGCTCGCACCGACTGGATATCCAATACTTTCAGCTGCAATTCGGCGATCTCCTTTCGCCCGGCCGTTCGCCGCTGGTCCAGCAACCTGGCCAGGGCATCGACAAACTCGTGCAGATCCTCCGCCGTCACGCCTTCCACCTGTTCCAGCAATTGGTGGGCTTCTTCCCATTGCTCACCTTGCGCGGCCAAGGCGTACACCAGGTACAGTCGCGCTCGAGGCAGCCACGCCGGTGGTGGTGATTGTGTCTGGTCCAGCGCGCGACGCAATTGTCTAGCGGCCTCAGCAAATTCAGCACCCAGTCCGTAGAGGCGGAGCCGCGCGGCCTCGACCGCGGCCAGGCTGGCACCGGCGGAAGCTGTGCCCTTGTCCGAGCCATGAATCTGGTCGAAAAACCGTATGCCTTCCAAGGCGAGCCGGCGTTGAGCGACCGGGTCGATGTCCGCCCGCTGCCCAAGCCACCCCTGGTAGCACCGGGCGATGGCTGCCACCGCGTCGGCGAACCTGGGGTCGTGGGAGGGAATGTCTTGATAGGCGTCCATGGCCTTGTCCCACTGCCGTTGCGCGGCGTGAAACTGTCCCAGCCACCAGCGGGCTTTGCCAGCCGTATCGCCTTGTGGCCACCGCCGGATATGTTCGGCCAACAACTGGGCATATTCTGGTCCATCTGCGGCCATGCCCTCCTTCAATTGCTGGGCCTGGTTGTAAACGGCCAGCCAATGCGCCTCGGCAGCTCGTGGGTGATTGGGGAACTGCAGGCTCAGCGTGGCGAACCGCTGCCGCGCGGCGGAATGCATTTTCCGTTGATGAACGATGGCCGCAGCGGCCAAAGCGGCTTGAAACGCTTGTTCGTCCGACGACGTTTGCACGGCGGCCTGTTGAGCCCGATCGTAGGCATCCAACGCGGCATCGATCTGGCCGGCCCGATAAAAGGCTTCCGCGGCGCGTATCAGCAAGGCAAACTGGTCCACCGTGGCCGAGGTGGCAATATGCCGGCCCAACAGGGCCTCTGCGCGCCGCAGCCAGAAAGGACCATGGTTCGCCTGAATGCGTTGCATATGCCGCGTCACCCGCTGTGCCCAGGCGTCAGCCGCCGGCCCCTCCCCCTCCCCTCGCCAACCGGCCAGGAGGGCCTGCAACAAGACAAAATCCCATTCCGCCGCGAGCGCGGCTGGCGTGGCGGGGTGTTGCTCCAACAGCTGCCATGCCGCCTGAAAATCGTCTTGCGCCAAGTGCCAATGGGCCAGCTGAAGTTGCAAGCTTGCCGCGACGGCGGAAGGCGCCTCGGCAAGATACTTCTTCCACGTCCGCTGGAAGGCCTCGTCTCGCTGGGCCAAGCGGTAACATTCCAGCTGGCCGATCCGGCTGGGCCAGTCGACGGGATCGGTCAGCAGGGCCAGTTCTTCGAATCGTGCGGTTGCCCGCGTCAGGGCGCTGGTCCGGTCCGGCGTGCCAGCCGCAAAGCACAAGGCCCGGTTCAAGAGGCAACCGGCCAGTTGCCGTTGGACATCGCGATGCAGGATCCGTAGCTGGCTGCTCTTCATCGTCCCAGAGCGATCGCCCGGCTGGCGGTTTGCGGCGACCATCCGCTGTTCCAGTTGCTGTTCCAGCTGCTCAAACGCCACCGTCGCCCGCCGCAGCTGCTCGCCCGCTGTGGCTCGCAACCGTTCCGGGGCGACCGCCGTTTCGGACTCGTAGCGAGCCAGCTGGCCGCGAATCATGTGCACCCAGGCGTCCTGCCGCTGCACAACTGCGGCAAAATCTTCGCCCGCGTGCGTTGCCAGGAAGTCCGCGGCCACCTGATGCGCCAAGCGCCATCGGTCGGCCCGCTGATCGGGTGCCAGCTGGACGGCTGCCTCAGCATGCGTCCGCACCAGTTCCGCCGTTAACGTCGCCCGCCGCTTGACGCCAAGCGATCCCGCCGCCAGTTCGCCGGCACAGTACGCCTCGGCCAATGTGAAGAGCCGCCGCTGCAAGAGACCGTCGATAAACTCGCGGTCCCGTGTGTCGTCTCCGCCAAGATGGCCGCAGGCCAGCACCGTGACCAACAATACCCCGACCCAAAGCAATCTCCGCACGAACATTCATCTGCCCGTAGCCTGCACCCTCAGACAGCTCGCCTTGATACCACCGGTTAGCAAAATTTTACGTCGGCAACTCGAGGACCTCAGGTTTGCGGCGTATCCGGCGACGCGGCAAACTGAATCTTGGCAAATCCCAGCGCTCGGCTTAAATCGTAGACTTCGATCACATACCCCACGGGAACAGCCGCGGCGGGATCCACGATCACGGGAATATCGACCTGGACCGCGGCGGCTGCCGCCAACACGTCGGCGACTTCGGCCAGGGAGGCTTTCGGGGTCCGATTCACCTCCCAGCTGGGGCGACCCTCTTGCCAGAATATTTTCACAATCACATGTTCCAGATCGACCAGCTGCTGCGGGACATCCTCCGGGCGGTCAGCGGTCCCCCCCGCGATCTGCAAGCTGCTGGGCAATACCTGCTCGTGAATCTGAAAGCTGGCGGTGCACAAAAAGAAGACCAGCAACAGGAACACGACGTCGATCATCGGCGTCATCGTCGCGTCACGCCGCGATTCGGACTCAGAAAGGTGCGAGGGAACGCGCATGCGAGGCACCGGGTGTGGGACGAACGATCTGGGGTCCAGGGTAGGGTGGGCGGCGAGGCAAGCTAGTGTTGCCGCTCAGCTACCGGCGGCTGCCGAGCCACCGCCCCACCCCCCAACTGGACGACTCCCTGCCTTTGTGCCTCCCTGCCGTGCAGCCTGGCAGCCCCGCCGTTCTCCCGCGGTCCTGCCCTGCGGCCCCCTGCTTGGTTCTTACCCTTCGTAGGCGCCGACGATCAGGGTGATATTTTGGCCGCCGAATCCGAAGCTATTGGAGAGGGCCCTGCGGCAGTTGGCCTGGCGAGCGGTATTGGGGAGGTAATCCAGGTCGCAATCCGGGTCGGGGGTTTCGTAGTTGATCGTGGGGGGCAGCACGTTGTCGCGGGTGGCCATAATGCACACGATCAGTTCGGTAGCGCCAGCGGCCGCGATCAGGTGGCCCATCATGCTTTTCGTGCTGGAAACGGGGATTTTGTAGGCTTGTTCGCCGAAAGCCTTTTTGATGGCCAGTGTTTCGACCTTATCGTTGACGATGGTGCCGGTACCGTGAGCGTTGATGTAGTCGATATCTTCGAGGTTTAGCCGCGCGTCGGCCAGCGCCTCCTGGATACAACTGGTCGCGCCGCGGCCTTCGGGGTGCGTGTCGGTGATGCGGAAGGCGTCCGCGGTGGAGCCATAACCTTGGATTTCGGCGAGGATCTCTGCGCCGCGGGCCTTGGCGTGTTCGGCTTCTTCCAGGACCACCATCGCCGCGCCTTCGCCCAGCACGAATCCGTCCCGATCGCGATCGAAAGGCCGCGAGGCTCGCTGCGGGGCCTCGTTCCGCGTGGAGAGCGCGGTCAGCAAATTGAACCCGGTCACACCAAAAGGATGAATCATGCTGTGGGTACCGCCGGACAGCATGATATCCACATCGCCGCGGCGGATCAGTTCCGTCGCCTCGCCAATCGCCTGGCTGCTGGCGGCACATGCGGTCAGGCAATTCGCGTTGGGTCCCTGGGCGTTGAACAAGGCGGCCAGGTGCCCGGCCGGCATATTCGGTTCCTGCTCAAGTTCCGCGACCGGGTTCAGCACCTCCAAACCTGCGGCGACGAATTTGGCAAGATTGACATGGTCGTCTTCCAAAGACCTGAGCACCATTTTGGTAAAGCTGTCAAAATCCTGCTGGCCTTCGCCGCTGCCGAGATAGACGCCGAACCTTGTGGGGTCCAGGTTGCCGTCCAGTACGCCGGAAGAGCGGACGGCCTGTTGAGCGGCTCCGGCAGCGAAGCGCGTGTGGCGACCACAACGGCCCCACCGCTCGGCGTCCAGCCCCTCCTGCGAAACGTCCCAATCGCGGACTTCGGCAGAAAACTTGGTGGGAAACTGACTGGCGTCGAAGACGGTCGTATAGTCGACACCCGATTCGCCCCGCTGGAGCCGTTCCCATAACTCGTCCACACGACAGCCCAGCGGCGTCACGCAGCCGACCCCTGTCACCACCACCCGTCGATCCATAACTGGCACCTCATCGCCCGGCCAAGACCCAAACGCGTTCTCGCGAGATTATAACAAATGTTCCGGCAAAGGAATGCGGCTGCCATCCGGCTTCCGGGCCACTTCCAGGATCCTCAGTACCCGCAGGATAGAAAGAAACTCGCCGCGTTCGAAGAGGGGGCGATGAGCGGTCTGGCGGTCGAGATGGACGAACAGAATTTCCGCCTCGGCCTGCAGGCGATCTCCGACATGGCTGGTCGTGGTCGCCCGCGCGCCGTCGGCATCGATGTCCTCAATTTTCGCCCGATAGATCAGGGTGTCGCCGGGCACGGCACGGAAGTAGAACTGGACCTTGGGAACCTTGGCCAGGATCACCCTTTCGCGGAAACCGTTGTATTCGCTGACCAGCATGCCGGACGTCTGGGCCATCCCCTCCAGGATCAACGAATTGGGCATGGTGGGAATGCAATAGAAATGGTCGTGCAACTGAGGTTCGGACAGCGAGACCGTTTTGACAGCCTCGGCTGACTGCCCGCTTGTCATCTCAGTAAAACGATCCATCCAGAACCAGCGCATGCTCAATCGACCTTACTGGCCACGTAGTTGCACATGTCCTGCACCGTAAGGGCATTGGCAAAATCCTGCACCGCCGGATTCTGTTCGAAGGAGGAGAGGTCGGCGAACGGCATCCGCTTTTTCAGTTCCTCCAGACCGGCCGCGTTAATCTTGCCGTCCACAACGTAATCCGAGCTGGTCAAAATGTCTTCCGGAAACAGTTCCCCCCGGGGAATCTTGATGGAAAACGCCTTCTCCAGACGAAAGACGATATCCAGAAAATCGATCGATTCGGCGCCCAAATCGCCGACCAATGTGGCCTCAGGCGTGACCTCGTCGTCGTCGACGCCCAAAGCATCCACCAGTGCAGCCTGCACTTTGTCAAATACTTCTTCTTTGGTTGCCATCGAAGATGATCCTCCCGGAGTTTGCGTAACTGAGTGTTTTCGTAAAGTTCTTTAACGGATTTTTTTG
>WVZU01000303.1:10507-15794 GCA_011772275.1 Planctomycetales bacterium
CGCGAAGAGCGCTCGCAGGTCCTGGATCGCCGCCCGATCGCTCGACTCGTCGTCCGCATTCGTCTCCGCCAGGTTGTAGCGCTCCAGGATGAGTCGAGCGGAGACGTGGGAATGGCCGTCGACGGTGCCTTCCGCTTTCATCGTCGTCGTGCGCTGGTCTTCTTTCAGCAATTTGGCTTTCACGGTGAGCGTGCTGCCCGGTTCGACAAAATCGGCATATTTGACGTTGCGGGCTTCACTGAGCACCACGATGCTATGGGCAAAATTTTCGGTGTAACGTATCAACCAGGCACTCGCCTGGGTCATGGCCTCTAACATGAAGACCCCCGGCAGCACGGGGAACAAGGGAAAGTGGTCGGCCAGGTAGTCTTCCGCCAACGAAAGATTCTTGACGGCGGTAATCTCTTCGCCGGCCTTCAAATCGAGAATGCGGTCGATCAGCGTGAAACGCATGGCACGTCGTCAGGGACGGGAACAACCCTGTTTCCGCAAACTCGGTAAGCTAAAGGTAGGTAGGGGTCTCAAAGCAAACGGTTCAGTCTAGTAGTATCGCCCCGCTACCTCAACCACAGGGCGGGGTGAAAAGACACATTTTCCCCCAGGGGGGGCTCGATTTGCCTGGGTTGGTTGAGCCGCCGAGCGTGGTGAGAGGGCAGCCGTTTGGGGGGGTGCGTCGGGCGGCCCGTTCTCCAGAGTGCCCACCGCCGCCGCAGGCCCGGCCAGGAATGTNNACCGCCGGCCCCCCTTGGCCGTGGACCTTTTGCCCCCCGGTCAATCCCCTGGCAGCCGACGTGCTCTGCCTGTGATGCCCGGTCCTTCTGCCTGACCTTCCTATCCCCTGCGACCTGTCCCCTGTGCCTGTCCCCACCTACCTGCTCAATGCACCCGCTGGCCCGGCAGGGCACCCTCATCGGGGCTCAACAAAAACACCTCTTTCCCTCCCGATCCGCTGGCGATGACCATCCCTTGGCTGACGCCAAATTTCATCTTGCGCGGTGCCAGGTTGGCGGCACAGACGACCAGTCGCCCCACCAGATCTTCGGGTGCGTACGCGCTTTTGATCCCGGCAAACACCGTCCGCCGCTCGTCCCCCCCCAGGCTCAACGTCAGCTTCAGCAGCTTCCGCGCGTCGGGAACGCTCTCGGCGGCCACTACCCGGGCCACCCGCAGGTCGACTTTCACGAAGTCCTCAAAGGTGATCTCGGGGGCCAGCGGTTCGGCCGCCAGCGGATCCCCGCTGTCAGGGAACGAGCCCACCGGACCGGAGGCGGCAGTTTCTTTGCTTTGCTCAATCATGGCTTGTACCTGTTTTGGTTCCACGCGTTTCATCATGTGTTGAAACTTGTTGACCTGGCATGCGACCAGCGGCGAGCGGCTTTCATTCCAGTGCCGTATCGGCTGGCCCAGCAAATCTCCGGTTTGCGATGCCAGGCGGGGCAGGACCGGCGCCAGGTAAATGGCCAACTGGCGGAAGAGGTTCAGGGCGACCGTGCAGACGTCCTGCAGCTGAGCGGCGCGGTCCGGGTCCTTGGCCAGCTTCCAAGGCTCAGCAGCCTCGACGTAAGGATTTGCCCGGTCTGCCAGCTCCATCACCAACCGCATGGCGCGGTTGTAGTCGCATTGTTCATACGCCTCGGCAATTTCTTCCCCTTTCCCGGCGGCGTACTGGAAGAGGCCTTTGTCGTCCGGATAGGCGGCGGACAATCCGCTGCCGGCCACAAACTTTGCGGTACGGCTGGCCAGGTTGACCACTTTGCCCACCAGGTCGGCGTTGACCTTGGTCACCAGTTCGTCCAGGTTCAGATCCAGATCATCGACGCGCGGCGTCAGCTTTGAGGCGTAGTAATACCGTAGATAGGCCGGGTCCAGGTGTTTTAAATAGGTAGCGGCCATCACAAACGTGCCCGTGCTCTTCGACATTTTCGCTCCACCCACGGTCAGAAATCCGTGAATATGGATCTTGGTGGGCAGGTTGAAACCGGCCGTCTTCAACATGGCGGGCCAGAAGAGGCAGTGGAAATACTGAATGTCTTTGCCGATGAAATGGTGAACTTCGGTTTGCTCGTTTTGCCACCAGTCGGCGAAATCTTCGCCATGAGCATCGCACCATTGTCGTGTGGAGGCCATGTAGCCGATGGGGGCATCGAACCAGACGTACCAGTAGTTGCCGGGGCTGTCGGGAATTTCGAAACCAAAATAAGGCGCGGGTCGCGAAATATCCCAATCGCGGAGCGGCTCGTGCAGGAAATGCCCCTTCAAGTAATTGGCCACCTCCGGCTGCAAATGATCGCCTCCCTGGGTCCATTCGTCCAAAAATTCGTGCAGTTGCCGCAGTTGGATAAACAGGTGCGGCGCCTGGCGAACTTGGGGCGTGGCCCCGGAAATCTTGCTGATCGGATCGATCAATTCCGTGGGACTGTAATGATGGCCGCAGACACTGCAGTTGTCGCCGGGCTGGTCGGTGGCGTGACATTTGGGACAAGTGCCCCGCACAAAGCGATCGGCCAGAAAGGTTTCGGCCTGAGGATCGTACAGCTGTTCGATATTTTCTTCCTTGACCAATCCCGCTTTCCGGATCGACGCCCAAAACTGCTCGCACAGCTGGCGATTTTCTTGACTGTGCGTGCTGCCGTAGTTATCGAACTGGATATCAAAACCCGCAAAGTCCCGCTGGTGCTCGGCATGCATCCTCTCGATATACTGCTCCTCGCTAACCCCCTGCTCCTTGGCACTGATCATGATCGCCGTGCCGTGCGTATCGTCGGCACAGATGTAAATACAGCGATGACCACGCAGCTTTTGAAACCGGACCCAGATATCGGTCTGCACGTATTCGACCAAATGCCCGATATGAATCGGCCCGTTGGCGTAAGGCAGAGCGGCGGTGACAAGAATCTGGCGTTGGGTCATTGGGCTCAATCGCAAGACAGCTTCGCAGCCCCCTCTTTCCGGTTGTGGCGGCAGCAACCTGGACACCAGCAGCTGGCTTGATGTTCAACCGTCGCCGATGCTGGCGGGAATTGTAGCTGACCTGTCTGCCAGCGGCGAGGGCATCAGGGGGTGAGCAGCCGGGGTGACTTCGCCCCCAGACGGTTCCACACCGGCCACCCCTGCGCGGCTGGTTTTTTGTCGGATCGCAGTTCCTACGGCTGGCGCATGAGGCTGTTGCCCGTCACCGCTTCGCCCTGGACGACCAGACCGCTGATCCAGGCAACGGTACGGAACCTGGCCCGCATGGCTCACAAACTGTCTGCTGAGCGACGGCCCAGTCTTTGCCGGGCCGCGTCAGACGCTGCAATTTGGTCTTCAACGGATCATCTCTAGGCTTGCCGTTCAATCACAACGTCTTCCCTGCCAGGCAAAGACTTTCCGATGCTGGCAGGGAAGTTTGATGAGAAAACCGGTTTACAGCTTTTCCAACGCTCCGGAAGCGACGCTGCGGGCTTCGGCTTCGGCGATCCGGATGGAGGCCAGGGCGTCTTGCGGTGTGATTTTGGCGGGCCGCCGGTTGTGGATCAGGCAGTCGACCATGTACCGCAGTTCTTCGGTCCAGCCGTCACTGTCACCACAGTCGACCACCTCCTCGCTGCCGTTCTGACTCACAGTCAGCGGCCGCTCGGCTCGGCCCATATCGTAGTTGGCCGTCGCATTCTCGAAATTGACCGTGTAGGCCATCTGGAAGCCGAAGCCGTCGGCCATGGCCCAGCTGCCTTCGGCGGCCACGAGGGGAACATCGTCGTAGATATACTGCGTGATAAGGTGATCGACCCGCGAGGTTGTCTTGGAATAGCCGCGGCTGAACACGGCCTGGGGCTGGCCGAACAAGTAGTAGACGAAGTCCGTGTCGTGGATGTGCAGGTCCATCACCGCGCCGCCCGATTTTTCGCCGTCCTGGAACCAGCCTGGCGGCATCTGAGCAACTCGGCGAAACGTGGCCGAATGCACCGCACCATACCGCCGCTGGGCAACGGCCTGCTTCAACCACGCCCACTGGGGCCAGAAGCGGATGCACATGGCCGGCATGAGGAAGCCAGGGGCGGATTCGGCGGCGGCGACGATTTGACCGGCCTGACTGCTGTTGATCGCCATCGGTTTCTCGACAACCACGTGCTTGCCCGCCGCCAACGCGGCCACCGCCAGCTCGACGTGCACCGGCGTCGGGACGCAAATGTCGACCACATCCACGTCGTCCCAGCCAATCAGCTCGTGAAAATCGGTCGTGCCCCGGACCTGATCCATGTCCAATTTCAGCTCGCCGGCGTCGCCAACGTTTCCCCAGGCATCCGACAGATCGCCGCTGGCTCGTCGAGCATCCAGGTCGGCAATCGCCACGATCTGGGCGCCGTCGATTTTGGCATACGCCTGAGCATGCGTACGGCCCATGAAACCGAGGCCGATCAGTCCGATGCGGATGCGTGAAGCTGCCATGTTTACCCTTTCCTGACCTGATCGGGGGGAGCAAACCGGTGGTGATCCCCGTTCGGCCAAGGGCGCATCGCCACAAAAATCCCGAAAAGGCCGCCCTCCACCTCTGTCTTCTGCCTGTTGCCTTCTTTCCTCGTCCCCGCACGCCTGGCAGGTCACCCCGCGCCGCCCGCATGCGTGCAGACAAACTCCACGGCCGTGCGAATATCCTTAACTCGCGTCGCACCCGCCTCACGCTCGATGGCCAAATAACCCTGGAAACCGATTTCGTCTAGCGCCGCAAAGAAATTCGGCCAGTCGACATGGCCCGTTCCCAACACGACTTCCTGGCCCCAGGTCCCCGGCGTGGTTGTCCTCTTGGCATCCTTGAGATGGACACTGGCGACCCGGGACCCCAGCGCTCGAACAGCCGCGACAGGATCGCCCATATCGTAGAGGATCATGTTGGCCGGATCGAAGTTGACCTTGGCGTTCGGCTGGTCCAGATCATCCAGAAATGCGTTCAATGATTCCGCGGTTTCCTGACCGGTTTCAAAACAGATTGTCATCGTGTGTTGAGCGAACAGGTCCGCAATCTGGCTCAAGCGATCCTTCAGCTTGACGTAGTGGGGATTTGATTTGTCGTGCGGCAGGAATCCGGCATGGAACATGACCGTATCGATCTGCAGATCTTCCATCACCGCGGGGATCTTCTGAATATTGGTCCAGTTCTGCTCCCAGGTGCCGTCGGGAACCACACCTCCGGTTTGACGAATGGTTTCCAAAGTCGAATAGTCCTCGCCCATGGTGCGGAACATGCCACCGGTCAGCTGGACACCCGCATCCCGCAGCTTGACCCTTGCATCCGACCAGGCCAGCTCGT
>WVZU01000113.1 GCA_011772275.1 Planctomycetales bacterium
AGGAAGGTTATGGCATGCCCTTGGAGCTTTGGGTCCGCGCCGTGCACTCGGGATTGCGGATCGTAGAACTGGCGATCCCGCTGGTCTATCTGGACGAAAAACGCTCGTTCGGAGGGGCCTTGGACGAAGGCAGCCGGCGAATGGCCTACTACCAGCAGGTCATTAAGCGTAGCCTGGTCGAACTAGGGCGGTCGACCGACCAGCTGGCATGCGGCGTGATGTGTGAAGAGAGCGCCGGATGAGTGTGACAGACGAAGTTCTGCATTACCGCCGTTTACGAGCACCCCAGGAAGACAGAGGCGTTTTCTGGGATCCGCCGCCGGGTGCCATCGAAGACCGGTTGCTGGAGAACTTGCGGCGTCGGACCGACCCCAGTTCCCCGATTGCGGAGGCTTACGACCGGTACGATAGTCAAGGCCGCAGCCTGAAAGACCTGGCCGATCAAGCTCGGCGGGAATTTTTAAAAGCGGCAACGGACTACACGTCGTCGTACGCCGACTCGTCGCTGGTCCATACGGCGACGGATCCGACGGTGCCCCTGATTCTGACCGGGCACCAGCCGCAGTTGTTTCATCCGGGGGTGTGGTGCAAGAATTTCGCCGCGGCCGGCCTTGCCGCGCGGTACGGCGGCGTGGCGATCCACCTGATCATTGATTCGGACGTCTGCAAGGGCCGCGCGGTCCGGGTCCCCGGCGGAACGGTTGCCAGGCCCTTCGTCCGCGCGCTGCCTCTGGATAAGGCCCTGCGGCAGGATGAGGGGTTGTCGATCCCTTATGAGGAGCTGGCGATTAGGGACACCGAAACGTTTGACACGTTTGGCCACCGCGCTGTTGAGCTCCTCCAGCCGCTGGTCGCGGAACCGCTGCTGGCGGATTTCTGGCCCCATGTGGTGGCCCGACGCCAAAAGACCGATCGGTTGGGTCTGTGCCTGGCCCAGGCGAGACATCAATTGGAGGCCGACTGGGGCCTGGTGTCGCTGGAGGTCCCGCAGAGCCACATGTGTGGGCTGGCCGCTTTTCGTTGGTTTACCTGCCACCTGCTTGCCCAACTGCCCCGACTGGTCGAGATCTACAACACCTCGCTGGCCGACTACCGGCGGGCGCATCGCATTCGCAGTGCGGCGCATCCGGTGCCGGACCTGGCGATGGACCAGCGATGGTTGGAGGCGCCCTTTTGGATCTGGACGGCCGAGCACCCTGTGCGGCGCCGCTTGTTTGTCCAGCAGCAGCAAGACATGTTGCTGCTGTCCGATCGCAGCCAGGTCACCCTCTCGTTGCCGCTGGCCGCGGATCAGGAGGCTGAGGCGGCGGTCGCGCGGTTGATGGAAATGGAGCAGGCGGGCGTCAAGCTGCGTCCCCGGGCCCTGGTCACCACCATGTTCGCTCGACTCCTGCTGGGCGACCTGTTCATCCATGGAATAGGAGGAGCGAAATATGACCAGTTGACCGACTTGCTGATCGAGCGTTTTTTTGGATTTTCGCCGCCCCATTTCCTCACGCTCTCCGGGACACTGCGGCTGCCAATCCTCCACGCGCGGACAACCGTTGATCAGTTACACGAGCTCAAACAGCAGTTTCGCCGCTTGAAATATCACCCTGAGCGATTTCTTCCCGCGGGGGTGGGGTCGGGTGTCGAGCGGCCTGACGGCTGGGTGGCCCACAAGCGTCGGTGGGTGATGACCCCCCAAACCGCCGAAAACGCGCGTCGGCGTTACTTGGAGATCCGCCGCAGCAACGAGGCACTCCGCGGTTGGGTATCGGATGTGGTACGGCGTTTGCAAGACGAGTTGCAGGAGACGCGGGTGGCGTTGCGGGGTGAGTCGATCTTGTCTTCGCGGGAATATCCATTTTGTTTCTTTCCTGCCGCGATTTTACAGGACTACCTGCTGGACATTCTGCCCCAGCGGCTGTAAGTTAAAAGCCATAAGGAGATGTGTTCGTTCTTTGCATTGATTCTGTCGCGACGGATTTGCTCAACAGGAGCCGCGGCTGGACCGATTTTTGGCGGACACGCACAAGCAACTCCCGCGATGGAAAGTCTGGCGGAAACGGACGATTGCCAAACGGGAGCACCTCAGGGGTTGCGGAGGGCCTTGAGCAAGGCCCGTTGCGGAAAGGATTCTTTGCCATGCGGACCGGGTCTCGCGCGGCGGCGGCGGCTTTGACCAGGCCGTATGTCGCTTTACGGACTCCACCTTTCTCTGCCACGGTGGGTCATCACGCGGAGATTGAAGACCTCCTGGCGG
>WVZU01000112.1 GCA_011772275.1 Planctomycetales bacterium
GGCTCGTTCATCTACGTGCCCCCGGGAGTCACGATCGAATTTCCCCTCCAGGCCTACTTCCGCATCAACGCCGAACGCATGGGGCAGTTCGAACGGACGCTGATCCTGGTCGACGAAGGGGCCTCGGTCCATTACGTGGAAGGCTGTACCGCCCCCATGTATTCCAGCGAAAGCCTCCATTCGGCCGTGGTCGAAATCAAGGTTCGGCGGGGCGGGCGGTGCCGCTATACGACCATCCAGAACTGGGCCAACAACATCTACAACCTGGTCACCAAGCGGGCCATGGCCTATCAGGATGCCGTGATGGAGTGGGTCGACGGCAACCTCGGCAGCCGCCTGACGATGAAGTACCCGGCCGTGTACATGATGGAACCGGGGGCCCGCGGCGAAATTCTTTCCATCGCCTTCGCCTCGGCCGGCCAGCATCAGGACGCCGGCGCCAAGCTGGTGCACTGCGCTCCCCACACCACCGGCCAGATCATCTCCAAGTCGATCTCCAAAAACGGCGGACGCAGCAGCTACCGGGGGCTGGTCAAAGTCGAGGAAGGTGCGGTCAAGTCCAAATGCAATGTCGTCTGCGACGCCCTGATCCTCGACCCGCAAAGCCGCAGTGATACCTATCCCTACATCGAGATTGACGAACAAGATGTGACCATCGGTCACGAAGCCAGCGTCTCGCGGATCGGCGAAGAACAGCTGTTTTACCTGATGAGCCGCGGGTTGACCGAAGCCGAGGCCAGCACGATGATCGTCAACGGGTTCATCGAACCGCTGGTCAAGGAGCTGCCCATGGAATACGCCGTGGAAATGAATCGCCTCATCGAACTGCAAATGGAAGGCTCGGTGGGATGAGCCGGGATGCGGGTTGCGGGATGCGGGTTGCGGGGTGCGGGATTGGAGGTTCGGCAGTGGGCCAGGGTCTGGCTCCTTTTTCGGCAAGCCAACTTGGTTCCCCGCGCAAACCCGCTCCCGAAAAAGGTGCCTGACCCTCTGGGGAAGAAAAATCCGAAATCCGAATTTCGAAATCCGAAACAAATTACAAGCACGAATTTCAAAAACATCAGCCGGCTGTTCCTTCCGCTCTGCGACCTCCGCTTCCTCCTGTTCAAAATCATGTTTCACGCACAGGCGCCAAGGTGCAAAGAGAAGGTAGAGCGAAGGTAGGGGCTGGGGGTTAGGGTTGCGGGCTGCGGGCTGCGGGCTGCGGGCTGCGGGATGCAGAATTTGAGATTCGGGATTTGAGATTCGGGAGGCGGGAGCCACGGTTTGGATTGACCGCGACCCGCGGCGACTTGCCTTTCCACTTCACCACACAAGGCGGACCCTCCACCATGTCCACCACCCTGACGCATGCCGGGTTTACCCAGGACGCCTTCGACGCCTTTCTGGCGGCGCGGGACGAACCGGGTTGGTTGACGGATCTGCGGACGACGGCCTGGCGGAAATTTAACGAGCTGCCGATGCCGTCGGCTGGGGACGAGGAGTGGATGCGGACCGACATTCGCCTGCTGCGGCTGGCCCAATATGGTCTGCCGGCGGCGGCCGGCGCCGGGCCGGTCCCCCCCGGGCTGCTCAGCCGCGGCGTCGACCTGGCGGGCCAGGTGACCACGCTGAACAGCCACACCATCTCGGCTCAGATCCAGGCAGACTGGGCCGCCAAGGGAGTCCTCTTCGGGCCGCTCGACCAGTTGGTCGCTCAGCAGCCCGACCTGGTGCGGCGGCACCTCCTCTGCCGCGCCGTCGAACCGCATTACGACAAATTCGCCGCTCTGCATGCCGCCTGCTGGACCGGCGGTGCGTTGCTGTATGTGCCGCGGGGCGTGGTCCTGGACCAACCGGTCCATCTGCTGACCGCCCTGGCCGATGGGGGTGTCGACCTGACCCACACCCTGGTGATTCTGGAGGAAGGCGCTGAGGCAACGCTGCTGGCCGAATCGACCAGCCTCCAGGAGACGGGGCAGGGACTGCACTGCGGCGCCGTGGAATTGTTGCTGGCACCCAGCTCGAATTTGCGATACGTCAACCTGCAAGACTGGGGCACCGGCGTCTGGCACTTCGCTCATCAAAAAGCCCTCGTCGATCGGGATGCGGCTATCCAGTGGACGATTGGTGCCCTGGGAGCTCGGCTGGCCAAAGTCAATCAACACGTCGCCCTGGTGGGCCCCGGCGCCACCGCTCAAGTCAACGGCGTCATGTTCTCCGAAGGCCGACAGCATCTCTGCTACCACACCTTGCAACACCACGAAGCGCCCTCCTGCCGCAGCGATCTGCTCTACAAAGGCGCTCTGCAGGATGATTCGCGGATCGTCTGGCGGGGGATGATCAAAGTCGATCCCGGCGCTCAAAAGACGGACGGTTATCAGCGAAACGACAATCTGATCCTTAACCCCCGTGCGCGGGCCGACTCCATCCCCGGGCTGGAGATCGAGGCCGACGATGTCCGCTGCACGCACGGTGCCACCAGCGGCAGGGTGGATGACGAGCAGATTTTTTATTGCCAGGCCCGCGGCTTGACCCGCAAAGAAGCCATTCGCATGATCGTGGCTGGATTTTTCCAGCAAGTCAGCGACCGGATCACGATCGAAAGTGTCCGCGAGGCACTCGCCGAAGCCGTCGCTCGCCGCGTGCGCGAGTACGAGTGAGCCGTGTTTTCAGGTCTGGGGCCGATCCGTCGGCAGTCCGCGGCACGATGCCGCCTTTCCACCCCGCACACCAACAACCATGCCTGATTTCAATAAAGTCGCCACGGTCGCTGAAATTCCCGATCCGGGAAAGCTGGTGGTGGAGTGCGACCAGCAAATTGTGGTCCTGTTTCACGTGGGAGGCCAGTTCTACTGTCTCGACGATATCTGCACACACGATGGCGGACCCTTGGGAGAAGGC
>WVZU01000377.1 GCA_011772275.1 Planctomycetales bacterium
TGGAAAAACCGTGCGAGGCCCACTTCACCACCGCCGCCATGACCGCCACGGCGGTCATGGCCCCAATGGTGTACACCGCTCCCAGCACGATCGATTGCTGCCGCATGGATTTGAACGGGCTTTCCGCGTGCGGTTGGCGTCGCGAGGTAAAACCCGGGATTTCTCCTTGGGGTTGAGCCTGGAACTGCTCCAGGCCCAAATCACTCCTTATCTTAACATCGTGCGCCCACCCCGTGTCCGGCGCTGGGTGGTTTTTCTTCATTTTTGTTCTCCGTCCGATGCTGGGGGCGCGTTTGGGGCAGATGTACCGATGAAAGTCAAGTGGCGTCGGGCGTGATGACGCCTGGTTTTTTGATTTCTGAGCCAGCCGTAAAACTGCGCTGATGATGGGTCGCAGAGTTACGGGTTGCCTCTTCTCTGTTGGGTTGGATTTCCAGGTTAAACGCATCTGCCAGGGCTAAAGCTGCTTCGTATAAGGGTAGTCCGCAGTGCTGGGCCCACAGGTCGAGCGCGTTGCCTTGCGCCGCGCACGTTGTGTTCAGACAACGGAAAACGTTCTTGTCCAGGTTCACCGAAAAACTGCGGCTCTTTTCGCGATCGGGGCCGTGCAGCGGGCAGGGACCGGTCCGTTGTACGCCACCACGCAAGCGATCGAAGTGCTCCATGTGCCTGAGCACCTGTTCGATGGTGATTTGACTGCGCAGGTGGGCGTAATCGATCGAGCCGCGTGTTCCGCACTGCCGGTTGTTGTTCGGCTCGGCATTTCTCCGGTCCGCCTGCTGCAGATTGACCGGTTCGGCGGTGCCGTCTATGCTGGCCTCTGCCGCGGTGACCTCTTTACCAGCAGGGATCACATCCCGCCTGGGGCCCGCGGCTTCTTGTTGCGCATCGTGGCGCTTGGAGTCAGCCGTTGCGTCCTCGGCAGGCAGCTCCCACGGATAGTGGTCCTTATCGAACGGCCGGTTCGTCGTCCAGACGGCGAACACCAGGTGCAGCAGCTTTCGCATGCAGTGGCCCAGGGCCACATCGCCACGCGTGCCACGCGCACGGAGCCGAGCATCCAGCGCTTTGACGGCCGGATTGTGGGTGATGGCACTCTTGGCTGCACAGAACAAGTAGCGTCGCACCAGGTCGTTTCCTTTGCGCGACATGTGCCTGCTCCGCCGTCGTGGATTGCCGTTGCGATCGACACCCGAACTGTACTCTTCGGGAAACACGCCAAAATAACCGACCAGATTCTCCGGGGTCGCGAAGCGGTCGATCGAAACGATCTTGGCGGCCAGCACCGCGGCGGTGACTTGACCAATGCCCGGAATCGTGGCGACCTGCAAGTGCCCCGATTCGGGTAACGCCTCAAACGCCTCGGACAACAGTTTTTCCAGCGTTTGCTGACCTTGCTGGGCGTGCGCAACTTCGGCCACTGCTTGCCGTACCAACTGTTCGGCCACCGTGCCGTGCAGACTGGTTACAGACCGGCCGGCGGCCTCTTGCACCTTTTGGGCCTTGTCCCTGCCCAGATGAGGAATCTTCTCCAACGACGCCAGCGCTGCACGCCTGATCCGTTCGGGCGTCGGATACTTGTCCAACAGTTTCAGTACCCGGCCGGCCGCCACATTCACCGTGATGTTGGCCAGTTCCGGAAAGACGCGGGCCAGTAAATTGTGCAGCCTAAACAACAGGACATGCAATGCAGTGTGGGTGGCGTTGCTGAGCAATGCAGGGCATTAGCCCTCTTGACCATAACACGTCGTTTGCTGCCTGCCGGACGTGAGATCCGCGGCCCTTGATAAGCACAGTTGCCGGTGGCCCGCACATGGGGATGGAACCACCCGCCCAGGAGCCCCGGCATTTATGCTGAGGTGATCGCCCCCCTCGCCGACGCCCGTTTACGGGCGTTCTGGTTTTGCGGGCTTGAGCCCACCCTCGGCTGACGCTTCGTGCTGACCCCCGGGTCCTACCCGGCGATGAAAACCGAGCGGGAAAAACGGGACGGGGGTTTATGCGTACCTCTTGTGACCCATGCCCCGCAAGGGGCCGCTGTCCTTGTTGGTTTCCAAGACCTGCAGGCGGGCTCTGCGAGGTTTGCATCTTCCGGCACCGGAGGAGCACCCCGGCTGCTCAAGCCCGACCCGAGGCGGAAACGCCATCGCTCCGCGCAAGGATGGCACTCAGCAGCCGGGGTGCTGACCACAACCGCCGCCACCCAAGCACCCCGGCTACTCAAGCCCGACCCCAGGGCGCGCACCCTCCGGCCTCACAGAGGCCGGCTAAAGGGCCCGCACCCTCCGGCCTCACAGAGGCCGGCTAAAGGCTGGCATCTTCCGGCCTCGCAAAGGCTGGGGCCCGCCAGCTTTTATTCCCCCACGGATTCAAGCTGCATTTTGCCCAGTTTTTCGGCAGAGACCCGCTCGGAAAGGTTCAGCATCTCAATGCCCACGACCTTACCCTCGGCGTTATAGTCCAGAATCAGACCCGGCGAGATCTCCTCGCTCTCGGCGGCAGGAGAGTCGTCGAGATCCAGATACAGCGCATCCGCCTGGCGATCGATCGTAAGTTTCATAGCTTGTCTTTCATCTTGCGGTCCAGGTACGCGGTGATGACTCGCCGCGGTTCATCCTTGGAAACAATAACTCGCAACACACGGTTTTCAAGCTCAGGAAGAACTCCGATGCAATGCTGCAATTTAATGTTACTCGGATCGGGTTCCGTTCGGTCTGGTCTGGCGACAATCCGCTCGACCCATTCCGCCTTCAGCTGTCTCTTGGCCAACCGCGCTATCGCATGCTCAGTATAGCTCAGTGACATCGTTGGCCGTTCCTTGTCTTCCTGTGCCACCATGGGCCCGCTGATTCTGGGCGGTCGGGTGCTCGCATAGGAGTCTCCCAACTCTAAAACCCAGTTTTGCAGAAGCCATTGGAACACGCAAGCTTACCCGCTGCCGGCAGATACTTTTCCGTGTCATCGCCGTGACGATTTTTGCAGCGCAGATTCAGGTGATCTGTGTGCCTTTCCCTTCGCAAATCAACCATCGGAGAGAAAAAGAGGGCGCGGGCTTTTTATGGCTCTTGTTTGC
>WVZU01000075.1 GCA_011772275.1 Planctomycetales bacterium
CTGGCGTTTTTCGCCTCCTGTTTCGGCAACTGTATCATCTGGCGCGACGTCCGCTATCGGATCCACCGCGGCGGCCAGATCGAGTTGTTGGACCGCCGCGACCAACAGCGCCCCGTGCACACGGCCCGCTCAGCCCCGCCAGAGACCCGCCGAGCAGCTTGAGGGGGGATCTGGGGCCCCAAGCCCGCATCCCGCATCCCAGACCCGGCTTAAANNCCGAGCAGCTTGAGGGGGGATCTGGGGCCCCAAGCCAGCATCCCAGACCCGGCTTAAACGATTTCCGCCAGCTGGTCGACGATCTGATCGAACCGGGTCAAGGCGGTGGCGATCGGCTGCGAGCTGGTCATATCGACGCCGGCATCCTGCAGCAGTTCCAGGGGATATTTGGTGCAGCCGGCCTTCAGAAAGTTCAAATAGTTGTCCAATTCGCCACGTCCTCCTTGGAGGACGCGATCGGCCAGTGCCATGGCCGCGGACATTCCGGTGGCGTACTTGTAGACGTAAAACGCTCGATAGAAGTGCGGTATCCGCAGGCATTCCAGCAACGTGTACGGATCCAGCTCTAGCTGGTCACCCAGGTAGCGGATTAACAATTCGCGGTAGATTTCCTGCAGCGTTTCCAACGTCAGTGGCTCGCCCGCTTCGCACATGGCATGCGTCTTCTTTTCAAATTCCGCAAACATCGTCTGGCGATAGATGGTGCCACGGATATTGTCGATTTCCCGGTTCAGCAGCATGGCTCGCTGCGTGTCATTGCGGGCGCGTTGTAGCAAAAAACGAGTCAGTAATTGTTCGTTGAAGGTGCTGGCCACTTCCGCAACGAAGATGGTGTACTGGTAGTAGGGGTAGGGCTGGTGCCGAGCAGAGTAGTAGCTGTGCATCGAGTGTCCTGCTTCGTGAGTCAACGTGAACACGTCGTTTAGCACATCGGGCTGGAAGTTCATCAGGATGTAGGGATCCCCGTCAAACGAACCGGCACTGAACGCTCCGCTGGCTTTGCCGCGATTCGGGTAACGGTCGCACCAGCCATTGTTCAGGCCTCCCTCCAGAATGCGACAATAGCTGGGTCCCAGCGGTTGGAGGGAGTTGAGGATCACGTCGACCGCCTCCTCCCAGCGGTGCCGCATCTTGGCTTGCGGAACCAGCGAAACGTACTGGTCGTACAGCGAAAATTTTTTGAGCCGCAGTTTTTTGTTCCGCAAGGCGTAGTACTTGTGCAAAGCGGGCAGGTGGTCGTTGACGGTGGCGATCAGGTTATCGTAGACGGCTGGCGGCACGTTGTCACCAAACAGGGCGGCGGCCAGAGCGCTGTCATAGCCCCGCGCCTTGGCATAATAGACGTCTTTCTGGATGGAACCGGTCAACGTCGCCGCCAGCGTGTGCCGGTAATCCTCGAACTTGCCGTAATACGTCTGGTATGCTTTGCGACGCACCGAGCGCCGGGGCGACTCCATGAATTTGGAAAGATTGCCGTGCCCCAGTTCGATGGCACTCCCCTTTTCGTCACGGACCACCGCAAACCGCATGTCGGAATTGTGCAGCTGTTCAAAGGTGTGATGGCTGGTCTGCGCCATCTCGCTCTGCATCGCCAGCAGCCGTTCCTCGTTTTTGGAAAGCGTATACGGCTTGAAGCGCACCAGGCGTTCGACTGCCAGCCGCCAGGGTTGCATCACTTTTTTGGCCAGAAACTTTTTTAGTTTGGCTGCAGGAATGGCCAGAATCTCCGGCCTCATGAAACTCGCCGCCTCTTCCGCTCGACTGGCAACATTCACGAATCGGGCCATCATGCCCTGATAATGCGCGTTAGCAGAATCCTCGGCGGTCTTCAGATGAGCGTAGTAGGCCAGTCGTTCGGCGGCGCGGTCCAGGTCGCTGTCAAACTGCAGGCAAGCGGCCAGGGTTTCTGCCGAACTCGACAACCGCCCCCGGTACGGCTCGTAGCCGCCAATCTGCTGCTCCCACTTCGCCATCGCTCGCTGCCAGGCGCTGTCGCTGCGAAACAGGCTGCTCAAATCCCAGCGATCCGCCTCGGGCACCCTCTCACGGGCGGGCAAGCGTTTCACTCGAACCTTCTTGCGTTGTGTCGCCATCGTAGTCGCCTTTCACTGTTCAGCCCTGAGTACTCCGTCCCCGGTACCCAGTCCTACCATTGCATCAGGGCGGTGCCCCAGGCGAGACCGGCGCCGAAGCCGCAGAGCATCACGCGGCTGCCACGCTGGATCGTCCCGTTCCGGCAGATCTCGTCCAACACCAGCGGAATGCTGGCGGCGGACGTATTTCCGTAACGGTCGATATTCACCGGCATTTTTTCGCGCGGGATACCCAGGCTTTCCGCCGCCGCATCCATGATCCGGCAATTCGCTTGATGCAACACCAGAGCGTCGATGTCGGGGATTTTTAGCTGAGCCGCAGCCAGCACATCGCGGACCGTCGCATCGATCAGCCGCACAGCCCATTTGAAAATAGGACGGCCTTCCATTTCCAAATAATGCAGGTTGCCGGCCAGGCCTTCCGAACTTTGGGGAATCCGGGAACCGCCCATTTTGCGGCACAACAGCTCTGCTCCCGCACCGTCGGAACCCAGCGTGTAAGCCAGCAACCCCTGATCTTGCTCGCCCGCCTTAATCAAAACCGCTCCAGCACCGTCCCCAAACAACGGGTACGTCTTGGGATCCTCCGGGTTGGCGATCCGCGAATTCGTGTCCGCACCGATCACCAGTGCCAGGTTGCTGGTCCCGCTGGCGACGTATTGCATCGCCGTAATCAGCGAATAAATGAAACCGGCGCAAGCGGCGACCACATCGAACGCGGGGCCGTTCAGGCCCAGCCGGTCCTGGACCAGGCAGGCGGTGGAAGGACACAACAAGTCCGGCGTGAAGGTGCCCACGACCAGCAAGTCAATCTCGTCCGCCGCCACCCCCGCCGACTCCATACAACGTTCGGCCGCCTTCACAGCCAGGTCGCTGGTCGCCATGTCTGGCGGCGCGTGGCGGCGCTGCTGGATGCCCGTCCGCTGCACGATCCACTCCGGATCGCAACCCATCCGGGCCAGCTCTTGATTGCCGACAATGTTCTCCGGGACATAACTGCCCGTCGCCACCACCTGCACGCCCGTCAGGTGGCGGATGGGACTGGGCCGAGTTTGCAAAACCGGTTCTGGCATGGAGGAACGTTCCGCGGAAGAGCGAGCAGCTATGGAGGCGCTGCCAAGGTAGGACCTAGTAAGCGTACGGGGTGGTTCCATTTTTCACAAGCCCAAAGAGTTCGNNGCCGCGAAAACCGTCCCGCCGCGCTACTGTGCCGGTAGCTACGGATAACTGTACAAGAGGGCGTTGCCCCGTTTGCCGACCTGCCGCAACGCGGCCGTTTTCCGCATGACGTAGGCAATGCGTTGAGCGATGCCGCGGTCCGTGTTCAGGCCGCGAGCCAGGTCGCCTGTGTGAAACGGGCACTTCAGCCGACAGCGGGGCAGCAAATTCCATAAATCGGCCGCTTCCGCAAGGCGACACTTCTGCCGCACATCCACCAGCTTCTGGTCCTCCACCTCATAATCGCTCGCGCGACGATAACGCCGGCGACCGTGTCCCGGATAACGCCATTCCTCCACGTCCACCAAGACCGCTTCCACCGCCAGGTTGGGGTGGGGAAAAACCTGAGTGAAATAGACCAGTTCGTCGAACAGGTCCAGCAGCGTGCCGCGCTTCGGGCTGCGACGCCGGGAAACCACCGCACCGTCTTTCCGCTTCCGTTTGATCAATTGCTTGCTGGCCACAATCGGCTTGACCACCAGCACGCGATGCTCGCGCAACAAGTCGCGCACCTTCTCGCGAATTGCCGCCAACGAACCATGCTGGATTTCGATCAGCCAGCCCCTGGCAATCGCGTCGATCCGGTAATCGCCCCACACCACCTCGACCTGTTGCGCATCATCCGCGTACAGCGACTTCAACTGACGATGCAAAGACGTTTCCATGGCGGCTGCTCACCAGTCCCCAAAGACAGCTCAGTTCGCTTGTCTTATCGACGAGCAGCCAGGGGGCTCATGAACAGCCGGCCAAAACCGTCAACCGCCACGGCGATCACGGCAAATGAGGAGGAATGGTCAAGCCGTCAGTGACAGCAGGCCGGGCGTCACGGGGCGATCTGCAGACCGGAGCCCACACGGATGGCCTGCTCAATCCCCCGGCGGTTCGATGCCAAAGTCGCGGATGGTCAGCAGGCTGTGGAATGCGTAGCCGGCCGCCTCAAAAGCGCGCCGCCCCCCCTCCAGCCGATCGATGATCGCGATCACCGCCGCGATCCGCAGGCCAAACTCCTCGCAGCGCTGAATCGCCAACAAGGACGACCCCCCCGTCGTAACGACATCTTCCACAATCACCACCCGCTCGCCCGATTGCACCGGACCCTCCAGATACTTCTGCAGCCCATGTCCCTTCGCTTCTTTGCGGACCATGAAGCCCCGCAAAGGCAATTGGCGGACCCCCGCCAGGGTCACCACCGCCCCGGTGATGGGGTCCGCTCCGATCGACATGCCTCCCACCGCGTCCGGCAACGAATCGCTCAGCAGATCCAGAATCCCGGCCGCCACCAGGCTGGCCCCAACCGCGTCCAGCGTGATCTGCTTGCCATCCAGGTAATAACTTGCCCGCTTCCCCGAGGCCAGCGTAAAGTCGCCAAACTTCAACGCCTTTTCCCGGACCAGTTCGATCAACGCATCACGGTCGTACATGGCAGACCCAAAGGTTCGCATTCAATGGCCGACGGAAGACAAGCCGGCATTTTAAAGGACGGCGCGGGGAAAACCGAGGGGGTCGAGCGACCGAGTGGGCCGGGTACGGGCCAGGCACTTTGTTGGTCAACCCAGCCGCGCGGATACGAAAACAGTTCCTGACGAAAGACGAACCGCAGGCTGGCCGAGCAGCTGGCAAGCACGTCCACAGGGCGCGGTCAACGGCGGATTGTGATCTGCGACCCTTCCGAAAGGATGTCGATCAAGTCGCCGGCATCCCTGGTCGATACCCCCACGCGTCCCGGCACCTCACCCCGCGAGGCATCAGCTGGATTCTGCATCCCGGCGATGAAGAGTTGATGAGCGGTGGGAGTGGGGGGGGCTTCGCCCGCATAGCCCATGCCCAACTGAATGGCGGGCTGGTCGTCATGCGCAGGATGAGCGAGAACCTTGTTCTTTACCACAAAGGTGCCAACGATCTGTTCGAATTCGGGACCGAGCGTGGTGGGGAAACGGCCCGCGTAGCGGTTGGCGACCCACAACGTCAGGATGCCCTGATCGGTGTCAATCACACCGTAAAAAGGTCCACGCACAACTTTCAATTCCAGGCCCGCGGTCAGCGGCTGGCCAACGCCAACGCCGTTGATTTTCGCCAGCAGGCCCGGGGGTACGTTATACCCAGCGGCGATGTCTGCCAGTTTTTCGCCGGCGGTCACCACGTGGGCCGGCTCCAGCAGGTGCTGACGTGAATAAATGGCCGTCCCGGCTGCCTGGTCCAGCAGGGTCACCAGCTCGTTGTGGTCCGCAGTCGACAAATTCGGGTCTTCGTACCAGAGGGTCAAGGCCAGCAGCGCCGTGGAAAACTGGCCGCTGTTCAACTGCTCGCGAGCGGCGGTCATCGTTTCCAGAAACGCCCGGTTCTCCCCGGCGGCCGGCGGACCTGCCGGGGAAGGCGAAGTCGCCGCNNACGGCCGCTGCGGACGCAGCCGAGTCGATCGGCGGAACCGCGTATTCGGCAGTCGCCGCAGGTGCTGCCGCACCTGGCGTCGCGGAAGGCTGGGCCCGCGGGCCGGCCAGCGGATCGGTCGTGACGGGCGCCGCCGTGCCGCTGGGGGACACACCATAAGCAGCCTCAGCCGGCGACACGCTCGGGTCGGCTGGAGTTACGTCGGACGTCGTGGCCGTGGCCGGCGGAGGCGTCGTGGCCGGCGGATTGGCCAACACGCCCGGGTATTGAGTCCCAGCCGCACCAGACGCCGCCGGGGATGGCCCGCTGTCTGGCGGGGGATGGTGGGTGGCTGCAGGCGCAACGACCGGCGATGTGCCGGGGGGAAACTCTACGGAGCCCCCCAAATCGATCGAAGGCGGTGTCGGCCCGCCACCGGTCGGATCGCTGATCTGGCGTTCGATCCAGTCCGGTGTCTCCGGCGGTTCGCCGGGAAGATCAAATCCGTTGTTCAGACCAACGTAAAGACCATAGCCGACAATTGCCAGCACAGCTAAGACGACGAGTGTCTTGAGCGTTTGCACGAGTGTCCTCCTTGACCTGGCACACCTGCGGCGAGGCGGATCGCGGCCAGCCATGTCGCGAGCGGCTGGACCGAGCGCCTGCGATCTTGTTTCCACCACGCAAGCTCTCCGCCGCGGGATCATAGAAAAAGCGAGCGGCGAAGGCTACCTCAGGTCAGCCCAAATCGCGAGGTGCTAGCACGACACCTGCCGCCACAAAAGGGCTCAAGACGTCCCGAGAGGGTAGGTACCATACCACCGCTGGCCGACCGCCGGGGTGCCGCTGGGCAACGCCGGTCGACCTGTCGGTTCCCCCTCCTGCTCGACCGCCGGGACCGGCGACATCCGCAGTGGTGCCTGCCAGGCATCCGAAAAGCCATTGTCCAGCGGGCCCGCGCACGACACGCCACAGCAAGACGTGTCGACCACCATCGGCATGGTCACCGCGCTGCCGCAGCAGGCCTCCGAGACGTGGGAAATGACCTTGCAGGGCGTACAGCGATACTCGACCACCGGTACGCAGGTGCGAATCACCCGCGGCAGGCGAACTTTTTCCACCTTGGCGATGTACTTGCAAACCCGGACCGGAACCTGTTCCACCCGTTCTTCACGCACCAGACGGGTGCAGCTGACCGGCACCACCCGCTCACGCTGCTCTGTCACCTGGCGACAGACGCGAACGGGGATTTGTCTTTCGATGCGTTCGACAACCTGGCGGGTTACCGTGACCGGCACCTGGCGTACCTGCTCTTCCGGCACCAGCTCCTGCACAGTGACCGGTACCGTCTGCTCGACCTCCTCCTCCACCCACCGCTCCAACTGTCGCGGAACTTTGACTGTCTCGACAACTTGCTGGTAGGTGGTCTGCGGCACCTGGACGGTGACCGGGTTGGGCACCCAGACCTGTCGTGAAACGGTCTTGATCTTGCTCGGTTTCTTTTGCCAGGCCAGCCCGGCCAGCTGATAGCGAGGTTTGCCGCTGGCCGGGTCGATACCCCAGCCGGCGGGTGCCCAACGCAGGCAGTGCGGAGCCCATTTTTCCTTTTGGATCAACTGCGTCTGGAAACTCCCCTGGTCGACCACTTGCGACTGGTACGTGGTCACCGGCTGCCAACGTGTCTGCTGGACGTCTTCTTCGACAGTTTCCGTGACCAGCCGCTTGACGATCAGTCGCTGCGTGCGATTTTCGGTTTTCGTGACTGCCCGCATCACGGTACATTTTTGTTCCTGGTAATGCGTCTCGCAGATGTGGCGAATCTGGTCGTAGCTGGCATCATGCATCTGCGTTTCCCAGACCGGCGTCACCACCGTATAGCGCTGCTTGTGATAAACCGTTTCCGTCTCGGGCCGCAGTACCTGGTACCGGCATTCACGGATTTGCGTTTCCCAAACCGGGCAATAACGGGTGACTTCCCGTTCCTCGTAGACCACGTCCCACCGCTGGCGATAGGTCGTCACCGGCTGCCAGGTGTAAATGGTCTCGCAGGAAGAGACAGAACAATCGGTGAGACAGCCAGCGGAAAGCCATTCCGCGCACAACCCCTGTGGCAGGGCCATCGGCGCGAAACAGGCCCAGAAGATTGCCAGATAAAAACGAGCTTTCATGACGCCTTGTCCACCGCCACCTCCGGCGGTCTCCTCAAATGTAGCGACAGCCACCGGCCATCCCCATCCGGCCGATGTTGACTTTTCACAACCCTTGATGAACGTTAGGCCGCAAAAAGAACCGCAAAGTCCGGTTTTGCCGATTCGTCGCGAAAGGAGGATACGGTATCCGCGATCAGCGCCCGTTCTTAGCAAAAAAACGGGGTGCGCCGGAAGACATACCGGCGGGCCAGCCTGGATTTCGGGCCCAACTTCGCCACCAGCGACGGTAACTCTTTGCTCAGCAAGGAAGAAGTCAACCCGATTTGACAAGGAGGACAACGCGATTTGACTCCGAGGGGATGGATGACAGGTTGAGCCTCAAATGACGACGTCCGACGCGGCAGGCCAAGACGGGACCGTCCCACCCGAGACGGCTGGTGAAAAATCCGCGCCTCGCGTCGACACCGTTCCCCGCGCGACCGGCCTGCTCGCACGCAACGCGGCGACAGGCGACCGCCTGAGCCGCCAACGTGGGGCGCCAGCCCCAGGAAGGCCCAGCCCCAGGTCCGAGCATGCCCCAGAAAAATCGAGCTGCCAGGCGACGGCAAGCGGTTCAGCGGTCTTGCGCCTCGCGTTGCGGCTGCAGAACGACCAGGGTCAGCTTCGCTTCCAGGCGGACCTGCCGAGCCGCTTTCCAGTCGGCCAGCTGTCGGACCGGCTCGACCAACGAGGAAAGATCGGCCTCCGGATCGCTCTCGGCCAGGCTGCGGACCGCTTTGAGGGCGTTCAGCAGGATCATGGTCTGCTTGAACTGTCGAGCGTCCTGGCTGGGCTCGCCGGCGACGCCTCGCGATTCGTAAGGGTCCAGCATCTCTCGCAGCATCTCGATGCAGGCTGGCTTGCCGCGCCGCGCCAGGCCAGTGGCGACGTTGTAATGCACATCGACATGTTGCGGCTGGTCCAACATCTGCTGGAGGCAATCCAGTGCCTCGTCACTGCCGACCGCGGCCAGGGCGACGGCCGCCCTCAAGCGGATCTTGTGGTCGGGGTTAAGGGAAGACTCCCGCAGCAGCGACATCAGTGCCGAACTCTCAACCACCGCTCGGTCCTCGGTATTTTCGGCCAGCAGAGCAATCGCTTCCAGGGCCGCCAGGCGCACGCGGAGGTCGTCCTCCTGGTCGTGCGTGGACGCCGCTCGGATCAATACGGGCAAGGCGGCATCGGTCACATAAAACTCGCCCAACGTCTTACACAGAAAACCACGGCGACGAATCTCCTCGCCGCGCGGATCGCGCTGCGATTGCTGCCGACCAGCCGTGGCGGGCGGCAGCGGCTGGTCCAGCAGGTCGCTCAGAAAATCAGCCACACTGGCCGCCAGGCCCGCGTCGCGGCGATGTTCTTCGTTTTGCCGTAACACCTCGGAAAGATTGTACGCCTGCTGCCAGCTGTTCGCCTTGTTCTGTCGCATCTCCTTGAGGTACGAGTCGGGATCGCCCCCCATGAAAGCCAACCAGGTAAACAACAGCCAGACCATCACGATCACCAACACGATGATGCCGGGGATCACGAACAGCTGGATCAAAAAGCCCGCCGACGGCGGATTGACCGCCGGCAACGCGTCGTCGGGGGAAATCTTGGCGGGCGAGTTCGCCGGTTCCTGGCTGGCAGGCTGAGACATGATGGCATCAAGGGGGGAACAACAAAGGAAGAATTTCGGGGATCGGACAGGGCGGGATGGGGGGCGCACCACCCGGAGGACGTCAGGTCGCAGTCGATCGGCAGACTATGGTATGCTGCCCACGCCACGCCAAACCGGACCCCCACAGCGGGACGATGCTACCCACAGTGTAGGTATCCAAACCTGGTTTGCAAGGATGAACAATGCGCCTGCTGGACCTGACCTTGCCGACGCCCGCGGAAAACATCGCTTTGGACGAAGCGTTGCTGATGGAGGCCGAACAGGGGGGTCGCCAGGCAGAACTGCTGCGGGTGTGGGAACCGCCCGACCCCCTGGTTGTGGTCGGCCGCGGCTCGTCTGTTTCCCGCGAGGTCGACGTGGAGGCCTGCTGGTCTGACGAGGTGCCGATTTTCCGCCGCTGTAGCGGAGGCACGGCGATCGTGGCTGCTCGAGGGTGTCTGATGTACGCCCTCGTGCTCTGCTACCAAAAACGCCCGCAGCTGCGGGCCATCAACCTGGCTCACCAGTTCGTCTTGTCTCGTATGACCCAGGCACTGTCGCAACTGGCGCCTGGTGTCCAGCGAGCGGGTACGAGCGATTTGGCCCTCCAAGATCGCAAGGTTTCGGGAAATAGCCTCCGCTGCCGCCGCGATTTTCTCATGTATCACGGTACGCTGCTGTACAATATGCCGCTGGGGTTGATCCAGCGGTACCTGCATCCGCCACCGCGACAGCCGGATTACCGACAGGGCCGCGGGCACGATCAATTTGTCACCAACCTGCCGCTGGACGAAGTGGCGGTCCGCACCGCCCTGTACAACGCCTGGGAAGTGGACGAACATGTCGCCGACTGGCCGGAAGCCTGCACCCGCGAACTGGTCGAAAGCCGCTACACGCAAAACGCGTGGAATTTCCAACGACCCTGACGCGGGGACAACTTGGCCGACAAGCGAGGAGGTTGTTTGAGGGGCTAGGGGCTAGGGGCTAGGG
>WVZU01000286.1 GCA_011772275.1 Planctomycetales bacterium
GAGCCCGGGGAAGGGCGTCAGGGCGGGGAAAATGCAGGTAAGTCAAGCTATGGCTGGCGCTTAACGCGGGCGGATCGGCTGCGGCGTCCCGTTCTGGCACGCCAGCTGCAATGGCAAAGGTCCCAGTACGCACGAGGCGTGAGATGTCTACGTAGCTTCTGTTTGTCTTCCGCAACCCGCAGTTAACACGAATTGCACTGGAGAAAATGACGATGGCGAAAGTATCTCTGTTGACCGCCGCACTTTGTTTGTTTGCCTGCCAGGCCTTTGCCGATCAGGGCATTTCCTCGGCCACGCTGGAGGAGATGGGTCTGGCTGGGATGGAAATTCTTTCCGACACCGAGGCCTTGGCCGTCCGCGGCAAGGGCTGGACTCCCGACCTGGAAATCCCCCATCGCGATGGCGGCAAGAAGCCTTGGGTCGCCGTGGGTGGGATGAGCCTGGCCTACCTGGATCATGAGGAAGGTCGCGCCGGGTCGATGAACTACTACATGGCCGAAGGCAAGTACAAGGCCAGTGGCGAGAACCATTCGTACTCCACGAAGGTCGTGGAAAAGATCAAGAGCACCGGTTACGGCGATCACGTCGAAACCCGCCGGTACTTCAAGAGCAAGACGATCACCGCGGGTGGTTTCTCGGCGGCCAAGGCCTTCTAGTTCCGCGAAAAAGTCTCTCGTTGGTTAACCCAGACGCCCTGTCGGCCAGCCGACAGGGCGTTTTTTTTTGCGCGCCGAGCGTTCCGGGTGGGGCAGATGTAACCGAATACTGGATAACGGGTTAAGTTCCCTGGCCTGGGCCAGGCCAGGGGGCCGCGGCGAACGATTTTCCCTGGGTTTATTTGGCGCCACGATTCGGCCAATTAGCATGGAATTTGTTGCCGATGGGCAACATGATGATGATTTTTGGAAACGTGTTTTGGGTTAGTTTCACTTTTGCAACGGGAGACGAGCAGCGATGAAGAGAGTACTTCTAGCATGCTTGGGGGCAGTCTGCCTCCTCACGGCCAGTGCCTTCGCGGACGAAGGCCTTCCCTCTAACAGCGTGCTGAACGACATGGGGTTGTCCGGCATGCAGATCATGTCCGACACGGACGCCCTGGCGGTCCGCGGTATGGGCTGGATCGGAGACGACCACGGCGGTCCCAGCACCAAGCCCTGGGTGATGGTGAGCGGCCACAGCTATGCCAGTATCCCTGGCGGGACTTGGGAACCTAACGGGCATGACGACAATGGCGGCGGAACCCGCACGATCGGAATCGCTCGTTCCGAAAACTGGTACCAGGCGGCTGGCAAGTACTACGCTTCAGGCGGCAACGAATCGGTGGCCATGTACACGCACGAGCACACCGTCCACACGACGGTGGGCGATCGTTCCGCCATCATGAAGACCGTCAACAGCTACCAGTACTTCGCTGGAGGCAGTTCCTACGGCAAGGCTTTCTAGCGGTCCGGTATCGGCCGGCCTGTGGCTGGTCGAGCGGACGTAACAGCAACGCCCTGGGGCCAGCCGGCCTCAGGGCGTTTTGCTGCGCTTGCGCAAGGACGGGGCCTTTCGCTACCAAGTCAATCCCGTGCCGATCGAGAAACCGATCAAGTTCATCCGCAGTCCGTCCGCTTCGGCAAAGGCGGTCGAGGTGACGACGTCGACTTCGTCCGCATAGGAGCCAGAGACGGCGTAGCCCTGGCTGGCATCCCAGTACTGGTATTCGGCCGCAATCCGGAAGAAAGCGTTGGCCGGCAGCCACTGCAACTGATAATCCCACTCGATGCCCAGCTGGATCTCTCCGATGAACAGGTCGTCGTCGATGCTGGACGCGGCACCGTTGTAAGAAGCGGCGGTCGCCTCGGGATCGAACAAACTGGCGCTGGTTTGAACTTCCGCGTGCGTGCAGCCCCACAAAATGGACGCTCGCATGTTGAAGAAAAAGTGGGCACACGAGTTACAGAACAGGGGATGTCGCCCTCCAAAAGAGAGGGAGATGCCCGTGCCGTAAGCCTGGCGATTCGAGCGGGCGGTGCCGGTCAGGATATCGTCGTCCACCAGGGCAAACGCGGTTACCGATTGGTCTTGTTCGAACAAGGCGTACCGCGGACCGAATCCCAGGTAGAGCTTGTTGTCGTGAAAGCAGAACGTCCGCCGGACTTCCAGGTCGATCGCGTAGGCGTCGAGCAGGTTGTTGGCCATGTAGCCGGTGTGGGGTTCAGCGCCCGGTACGAAGAACGGGTCGTGTCCGGCATGACCGGCGGTCATCCGAAAGAACCGACCGACCACTCCCCAGCATTCCCCCTGGACCCCGATCCAGAAACGGGGGGCGGCGAAGATCGAATCGAGGTTGTCGACCACAAAGCTGTGCGTCGTCGACGCCTGGTCGTCGTCCATGTCATAACGTACCTCAGCCGAATTCATGTTAGGTGTGAAGAAGATGAATTCGGTCCCCACATCCCAGATGGGACCACAGCCACAGNNCAGCCGGCGGCGTCACAGCCCAATCCGTCCCCAATGGTGACCGCGTAACCCGATTCTTCCGGGAGAGAAAGGGTCGACTGAGCTTCGGTGGCGGGCAGCGGTTCCGGGATTTCGCGAGGCTCGGGCGGCAGCTCGTGGATGGCTTGAGCCAGGGCCGCCAGCTGCCGGGCGGAGAGGTCCGACTGGGACCAGTGGGCCTGGGGCCACAGTTCGCTGGCAGGTCGGGGAGGAAACGACTGGATCGGCTGCACCTCAGGCGCGTCGCTGACCCGCACCGTCCCGCTGGTCTCCACTGCCGCGGGGGCGGGATGAAACAGGGCCGCCGCCACGGCTGCCGAGTTGTCGCTGGTCGAGCTCTCGGGGGTGGCCGCCGCAGGGCGGTACGCCGTCTGGGCGTGCCAGGCGGACGCGGTCGTGGGTTCCTCGAACGTCGCGGCCAGTGGTCCGCGGAGCGGATTGGAGCGGACCTGGCCTGAGGCGGTGGTCGGTATTACCGTCAGCGCACAGAGGAGTGTCCCCGTGACGCTAGCAATCAGCCGTGCAAATTTTTCCGATCTCATCGGACCCTGATTCCCTTCACGAGTTGGTTGCTGACAAAACAGTTTTCTCTTCTTTCGCCGCTACGCCTCAAACGGCTCGCCAACCGTCCAGGGGCGCCCCGGACGGTCCGCAGCGGCGATGCTGGCGCGACGTTCCCTGACCAGCGTGATTTCCGGCAAACCTTGCGGTCCCGAAAGGACTGTCAATTTCGGAACGATCAGCACATCCGTCAGGGTTTAACGATCGACGAGGGTTCGCGGGGGGGGTGAAAGAAATCTGGCTCGGTCCGAGAGTCAACTCAACCGGGAAACACTCCACAGATTGCCCAGATTCACCACAACGCGCATTTGCTCTTTGCATTTTTGCCAATCGTCAAACTTTACCAAGGCGGTGGGGAATCTGCGGGGTTTTGTCGATCCCTGCGTCAAGAATTGGCAGAGCGGCGACCGATTTACCGTTACAACCGCTACATTTTGCCCGAGCGTCATTTTGTGGCTGTTCGGAAGAGTGGGCTTAACAGGTAGAGCCGCGCGCCGCGGCTTTCCCCGGCGGGGGACCGCTGGGGGTGTCGCGGACAGGGTGCCTGGGTGAGCCGTTTTGAGCTGGCCGGAGGGCCAGTCCGTCGTTCGTCACGATCGAGAAGCAGACCGATGCATGGATGGGGGGTAACTTTGCGACGCCGGTGGGGCAGGTATGCCGCCTCGACGCTGGTCGGGTTCGCCATCACTGCCGGCGCGTTGACAGCGACGCTGGCAGGAGACGGTCTGACATGGACGGCCCCGGGCCCGGAGGCCTTGTGGCGACTCCCGTCGGCCAAGGGGGAATTTGTCCGCGTCAGCGACAGGGCGGGGGAGGATCTGGATCCGGTCCCCGAACCGCCGCGCGGCCCCTCACCTCCCCCCTCAACCGACCGAGGCTCAACCGACCGAGGCTCAACCGACCGAGGCTCAACCGACCGAGGCTCAACCGACTACGGCTCAACCGATAGAAACGTGGGATGGCCTGACGGTCCCCTTCGCGGCTCGCCGGATGCAGCCCGCTTTCTCGCTGGCGGAGCGGGGCTCCCAGCCCCAGCCGGTCCGTTTGCCACCGGCCGGCTGCGCGGTGTGCCAGCAGGCCCGCTGCATGTGCCCGCCCCGGTTGGACGCGGGTGACATCTTGCGACCGTTGACGCTGAAGCGCGACGGGGGTCAGGCCGACATCTCGCTGGTCCCTGACGGCTTCTATCACAAGGTCTCCCGGGATCACCTCTCCCATTCGCTGTCGGCCTTGCTGCGTCCCTTGACCATGACCAATGGTCTGGGCGGCATGGTCGCCACTCCCCCGGGGCTCCGCCGCGGGACCGCCTACGCCGACGCTCGGAAACGGTTCCGCTGCATTCCGTCCCTGCTGCAGCCCTTCTATTTGACCACCGAGGGTGACCTGCTGGAGGGGGCCGAGGAGCATCGGATCGTCGAGTACGTCCGCGGCGTCAGTTCGGCCGTCACCGATTGGCCCGGCGTCCTTTCTCAGCAACTGTACGACAGCGGCGAACTGGCTCAGGATGCAAACCACCGCGGCATTGGCCTGGTGGCTTTTCAGGAGGACGGAGAGGCTGCGGGGGGTGACGGCCGGTTGCCCGAAGAGTTGCCGCCCGGCGAGGCGGCGGGGGAGGGCGAGCGGAAGGGGATCGCGGGCGCGGAAAAGCTGGGCGAGGCCCCGGAGGACAACACGCTGCAGTTCCTCCGTTTTCAAACCGTGCTGCTCGAACCGGGGGAAGCCCAATTTGACGTGGGGCTGCTGTACACGATCAGCGAGTACGGGTTGCCTTTATTCCTGGCCCCCGCCGACGTCATCGATGCTCAAATCCGCCAGCGGCGGCTGATCCTGCCCCTGGAATTGCGTTACGGGCTGCACCGCCGCATGCAGGCCTTTGTGAACGTCCCCTTTGGCTGGTCGAACGCCGAGCTGCATTTTGACGGTTACGACCTGTTTGAGAATGCCGGCGGGATTGGTGACGTCCGAGCGGGGATTACGTTTTTGTTGAAGGAGGGGAAGGACGAGGGTCCGGACATCACGGCCACCCTGGCCTTCTCGGCCCCCACCGGCATCGACAGCTTTGTGGCCTCACCGACCTTGATTTCCCAACCAAGTCTGGGGGACGGCTTCTGGACGTTGTCCGGCGATGTGCTGTTTATCAACAGCATCGATCCCCTGGTCTTTTTCTACGGTTTTGGCACGCGGCAGGGGATTGAGCGGAACTTTTTTGGCGTGACGTTTGCGCCGGGCCAGGAGTACAACTACAACTTTGGGATGGGTTTTGCAGTGAACGAGCGGGTGACGTTGAGCGCCGCGTTTATCGGGGCTTACATCACCGAAATCCACGCCAATGGCCGGCGGATCGAGGGGACGATTCGCGAGCCGCTCTCGCTGCGGTTTTCGGCCACGATCGCTCGCAAAAAGAAAAAGTTGCTGGNNCAGACCTACTGAACGACCCGCAACCCCGGTCGCCCCGGGGGGCCGGCACCTGTTTCGTGAGGAAAAATCTCGTGGCATCATCCCACCTTCCCAGGGAAAAGGTCTTTCCCCCGCGGGGCGCCCCTCCCGGGCCGCTCGACCTGCCCCCGGTACCAGCGGGCCGAGCTCTGCCGCTCGCCTGGCTGGGGCTGGTCCTCTGCCTGCCCACCACGTTCATCCAGTCGGCCGCCGCGGGGGACAAACCCCCACCGGCGCCAGTACGGGATCCCGCGCACCAGATTTCCGTGGGCGTCGAGAATTACATGCAGCAAAAGCGACGCAATATCGTGATGCAACGCCGGGACTTTTCGTGCGGCGCCGCCGCCCTGGCCACGGTTGTCCGCTATTACTGGGGAGACAAAGTTGACGAAGAGTTCTTCCTGGACGCCTTGGACGGCTTGCTGACCGAGAAAGAAGTCGTGGACCGGATCAAGCATGGTCTGGCGATGAGCGACCTGCGGCGGGTGGCGGTCAAGACGGGTTACCAGGCGGTGGTGGGAAAGGTCGATTTCGAAAAACTGGCCGGGGCCAAAGTGCCGCTGATTGTGGGCATCACAGTCAACGACTACGACCATTTCGTCGTGTATCGCGGCACCGATTACCGCTGGGTCTACCTGGCCGATCCCATCCGGGGGAACCTGCGGCTGGGGGTCCGCGACTTTCTGGACCAGTGGCAGGAGAACGCGATCCTGGCGATTCACAAACCGGGGGAAAAGGTCCGGGAAACGTCCCCCTTGGCGGTGCGGCCCGACGAGATTGCGCTGGGCGAGCTGAACCGGCAGCTGATCCGTACCTTTCCCAGCCGTCGCCGCCAGGGGCTGAGACCGGCCCCCTAAATGCAGACTGTCGCCGGGCCTGTAGCCGGGCTCTGT
>WVZU01000051.1:0-1312 GCA_011772275.1 Planctomycetales bacterium
CGGATCGGCCGCAGCGGGCGGTGATGTTTGTCGAAGCCAACACGCAAATGCAAAATGTCTTCCGGCAACGCTTCAAAACGGCCGGTTTCCGAGTGCTGGTGACCCAGGATCCGCAACGAGCGCTGACCCGTTTCAGCGAAGAACCGCCGCCGGCCCAGTGCGTCGTGTTCAGCACGCAGGATCTGGGGGAAAAGGCCGTCGATGCCTACCAGCGATTCATCACCGCGGACAAAACTCAGCGGATCCCCGCCGTGTTGTTGCTGGGGGAACAACACGGAGAATGGGCCGCCCGCTCGGATGACGCCGAACACCACGTCGTGGTGCCCATGCCGATCAAACTAGGCGAATTCCACGAACTGCTCGACCGACTGGTACCCCACGCTACGGTGTAGGACCAGGGAAAGAGGAAGGACGATCCCGGCTCGTCCCACTTCCTATCCCGGCAGGCCCATTTCCCGCATCAGGAGCCGAATGTCGGTCCAGGTCTGCTTTTTGGCCGCAGGGTTGCGCAACAAATAGGCCGGATGATAGGTGCACATCACGCGGATGCCCCGATAGTCGTAAAACGCGCCCCGCAGCTTGCCGATGGGCGTGGACACGCGCAGCAGGTTCTGCGCGGCGACGGCGCCCAGGCAGCAGATGAACTGCGGCTGGATCAATGCCAGCTGCCTATCCAGGAAGCCGCGGCAGTTGTCCGCCTCCGCCGGCAGAGGAGTGCGATTTTCGGGCGGTCGGCACTTGAGAACATTCAAAATATAGACGTCGCTGCGCGTCAGCCCCATGCCCTTTTCAATAATGTCGGTCAGCAGCCTGCCGGCTCGACCCACAAATGGTTCCCCTTGCCGGTCTTCGTCCGCACCCGGTGCCTCGCCCAAAAAGCATAATCGTGCCGCGAGGTTGCCTGAGCCAAAAACCGTCTGCGTCCGGTTGGCGACCAGTTCCTCACACTTCGTGCAGGCCGCCACCTCCTGGCGGACCAAATCCAGCAGCCGCTGCGTCTCCTCAAGACTAACCCCCGCCGCGGCCTGCTGCTCGTTCCCCGCAGGTGCGGCGGCGGCAAGCTGCCGGACGCCCGCCCGCTGCAGGCTCTCCAATTCTTGCCGCAGACCCCGCCGTAGACGGTCGTCGCTGCTCGCACGTGGTGGGCTCATGTCGCGCTCAGTTCGGGGGCCCTATGTCGGTTGCGCTGGAAACGTGTGGCCCCAGCTGCCGCGGCCCTCAGCTCCCTGCCAGACGCGGCTGCTGCAAGATAACCGCTCGACTACCGCGGTGCAAAGGGCCGTGTCCGGGCGGCAGGCGCCGAGCGGGTCAG
>WVZU01000051.1:1388-2755 GCA_011772275.1 Planctomycetales bacterium
ACCGCGGGGCCGTGGCCGATCCGGCGGGACGCGCCTTGGCACATGACGTGCCCCTCCAATTTGGACTATGATAAAGCCCATGGGATTACCTCAGGTCGTGATTGTCGGACGCCCCAATGTCGGCAAGTCCAGCATTTTTAACTGGCTGGTCGGGCGGCGGCTGGCCATTGTCGACGATACCGCGGGGGTCACGCGGGACCGTATGTCCTATCTCATGCATCACGAGGACCACTACTTCGAACTGGTCGACACTGGGGGCATGGGAGTCGACGACGTGGACGACCTCACAGAACAGATCGAAGAACAAATCCAAGTGGCCATCGATTCGGCCGCCGTGATCCTGTTTGTGGTCGATACCCAGGCCGGCCTGATGCCGCTGGACAGCGAGGTGGCCAAAAAATTGCGCTACGACGACACGCCCGTGGTCTGCGTCGCCAACAAGACCGATAATGAGGCCATGAACGCGCAGGCCGATGAATTCTATCGACTGGGTCGTGGCAAGCTGGTGCGGACCAGTACCGTGCAGAATCTCGGCAAGGAGGAATTACTGGATCTGATCGTCGAACGGTTACCGGACGTCGATTTGGAAAGCCGGCAACAGTTGGACGAGGCCGAGATGAAAGTGGCCATCGTCGGGCGGCGGAACGTCGGCAAGAGCACCTTCATCAATACGCTGGCCGGGGCCGAACGGATGATCGTCAGTGAGATTCCCGGCACCACCCGCGACAGCGTCGACGTCCGCTTCGAGATGGACGGCAAGTCCTTCGTGGCCATCGACACGCCGGGGCTCCGCCGCAGTAAGAGCGTGAAGAGCGATATTGATTTTTACGGGCTGCATCGGGCACGGCGGAGCATTCGCCGAGCGGACGTGGTGCTGTTGTTTTTTGATCCGCAGCAGCGGATCAGCAAGGTCGACAAACAGCTGTGCGACTACATCGCCGAACAGTACAAGCCGTGCATTTTCGTGGTCAACAAATGGGACCTGCTGGCCGGCAAGATGCCGACCGAAAAATGGGCCACCTACGTTCGCGACACCTTCCGCACGATGTCCTATGCACCCATCGCCTTCATCACCGGGCAAACGGGAAAAAACGTCAAGGCCCTGCTGAACCATGCCCAAATGCTGTTCAAGCTGTCCCGCAAGCGGATGGCGACCGGGGCCCTGAACCGGATTGTGCAGGAGGCCCTCCAGCGGAACCCGCCCCCCCTGCACGAGAATCGGCCAGCCAAGATCTACTACGGCGTGCAGGTCGGCACCCAGCCGCCTACGATCGTCCTGTTTTGCAACCGGCCCCAAGCGTTTTCCCAGCCCTACCGCCGCTACCTGCTGGGCGTCATGCGGGATCACGTCGAATTCGCCGAAGTGC
>WVZU01000051.1:2761-3333 GCA_011772275.1 Planctomycetales bacterium
CGAAGTGCCGATCAAGCTGTACCTCCGCAAACGCGCCACAACCGACACGCGGGACGACATTTCCGCGGAACCCGGGCTGGCGTCGATCGACAACCTGGACGACGTGCCCCGGTCGTCTTCGTCGTCCCCGGAGTAGGGGAGGGGGGGTGGGTCTGCCCACGTGAATCGAAATCCGAAATACGAATATCGAAATACGAAACAAATTCAAAATACAAAATCACAATGACGGAAACCTTTGGTCTTTTGGTCCTTAGGATTTGGGATTTGTTTGGGATTTCGGATTTCGAGCTTCGTATTTTTTGCCACTCGTCTGATTTTTCGCAGGGTTTTCCTTCAAACATTCGGCAAGTTACTTCCGTTCACCGCAGGGGGCCACGTCGTGCTGGTAGGGGTTCCTAAAGAGATCAAGCGAGACGAGTACCGGGTGGCCCTCTTGCCGGTCGGGGTGGAAGAACTGGTTCGCGCCGGTCACGAGGTACTGGTGCAAGCCGGGGCCGGGTTGGGGTCGGGCCTGGCCGATCACGAATATCTGCGGCACGGGGCACAGCTGGTCAGTGGGCCGGAGGAGATCT
>WVZU01000053.1:0-1979 GCA_011772275.1 Planctomycetales bacterium
GCTGCCCAGCCGGTACGCTTCGCCTTGAGCGGCCAGCCAGTTGGCCATGTCCAGCGCCACCTGAGCGGCCGACTGCTGCCGCTGATGGGTCGCCTTGGCCATCATCTTTTCCACGATCTTTACCAGCTCGTCCGGCGCATCCGGCCGGTCCACATAAATGCTGGGCGGCTCTTTTTGTTGGTGCGCCAGCAGGCGCTGGGGCAGGGTCCCTTCCGGGAAGGGCGGGTGACCGGTCAGCAGGAAATAGGCCGTACAACCCAGGCTGTAGATGTCCGCGCGCTGGTCGACGTCATGGCTGTTAATGGCTTGTTCCGGCGCCAAGTAGTCTGCGGTGCCCAGAACATTTTCGTCGTGGGCCACCGTCAGCGAAGCGCGATCCTCGTCGGTGAAACGAGCCAGTCCCATGTCGAGAATTTTGATTTCGCCTCGTTCGTCCAGCAACAGGTTGGCCGGTTTGATGTCCCGATGGATGAGTCCCTTCTTGTGGGCATGATCCAGACCCTCGGCGGCCTGAGCGATGTAGTTGGCGACCAGTTTAAAATCGATCGGCCCCTCGTCTCTGACCATCCGCTGCAAGTCCTTGCCATCGATGTGTTCCATCACGATGTAGTGGATGTTCTTGTCCGAATCGATGTCGTAGGCCCGTACGATGTTCTTGTGGTTCAGCCGAGCGACCGCTTGGGCCTCCTGTTGGAAACGGGCCAGGTAAGACGAGTCGCCCACTTTGCGTTCGGGCAGGACCTTGATTGCCACGCGGCGGCGCATGATCACGTGGTCCGCCAAATACACGCTGCTCATCCCCCCCGAACCGAGGTGCCCCAGCAGCTTGTAATTGCCCAGGAAGAATCCCTTGTGGCGACCCTCCAGCAACTTGTCGCTCTGCCACCTCGTAATCAGCTTGGACTCAATCAGATGTTCGGCGATCTTGGCCGCGTCCTGCGGCAATTTGCCGCCGGACTGTCGCTTCAGAGCGACGAGGGATTTGTTGAGCTGTTCCTTGTTCTCAACAAGCCCGCTACGCTGAACGAGTTCGAGAAATTTTTCTACGCTGACCTTTGGCATGCCATCGGTGACCAGTCAGGCGCGTGGAGGAGAAGAAGTTAAAGAGCGGGTCTGGTGTTCCTTCTATCCAGAATACCACCTAACACGTACATTACCACTTTCGGGGAAGAGAAATCCTCTTAAAGTCTAACGCATTTACGCCTTGCGTCCATGGTGAATTTGTCGGATTTTGTGGAGATTGCCGGTCAATCGGGCGTCATGCGTAAACGGCCAGTCCGAGGATGTGCAGGCAACCAGGCGGCAGGCAAGGGAGCGATCGGCCGATGAGGGAACATGATGTCGTTTTGTACACGCGGGAGGGGTGCCACCTGTGTGACGAGGCAAAGCAGAAGCTGTTGAGCCACGGGATGCGGCCCCAGGAGGTGGATATCGATCAGGATCCGCAGTTAGTCCAGCAATACGGGGAATGTGTACCGGTCGTGACGATCGACGGCGTGGTCCGCTTTCGGGGCCGGATCCATGACCTCCTGTTGCGTCGGCTTCTGCACCGCTCTTGAGACGATTTTGCCATGCGACAGCTGGGCGTGTTTGCCAAATACTGGGAACCGGGACAGGTCAAGACGCGACTGGCGGCCACGCTGGGCGACCGTCGAGCGGCCGATCTGTACTACGCCTTTCTCAAAACCGTGCTCGTCCGTTTCGACAAACGGGGCTGTGCGAACCTCGCGGGGGAGGCTGGCGGACTGGATTGCCACCGAGTGCTGACGTATACGCCGCGCGAGCGGCACGCTGACTTTGCACGGCTGGCCGCCGGTCAATGGCAGCTGGAACCGCAGGCGGAGGGCGACCTGGGTAGGAGGATGAAGGCCTATTTCGAAAACGCTTTCAGCCAAGGTTATCACAAGGTGCTGCTGATCGGGTCCGACGCCCCCACCCTGCCGACCGGGCGGATTGTGGACGCCTTCGCCGCGCTGCAG
>WVZU01000053.1:2062-3478 GCA_011772275.1 Planctomycetales bacterium
ATGACGAGGCGGGTTTGCGACGGTTGCAGCGCGAGCTGGCGGACTGCCACGACGACGTGGCATTGCAGCAACTGCGGGAAACGATGTAGCCGCAGGGGACATAAATGCCTTCAGCCGATTGTTTAGTGGTGGGAGCCGGCGTTGTCGGTTTGTCGCTGGCGTACGAGTTGAGCGGCCAGGGGATCCGCGTGGAGGTGCTGGAACGGGGCACGGCCGGCCGGGAGGCATCCTGGGCCGGTGCCGGTATTCTGCCCGCCGCCAGCGACCGGCCTGGAGATCCACCGTACGACCGGTTGAGCGGGTTGAGTGTGCGGTTGCATGCTCAGTGGTCCCGAAGGCTGGCGGACCAGACACGCATCGACAACGGCTACCGGCGGTGCGGTGGACTTTATGTGGCTCGCAGCGATTCAGAGACGGCCGCTTTGAACGACGAGATGGCCGCACTCGGCGGGCGGGGTGTGACCCTCATCCCCCTCAATGCGGCTCAGCTGGCTAGCCGGGAACCGGCCCTGGCCGGCCTGACCAAAGGTCCGCTGCAAGCCTGTTTCCACGTGCCCGAAGTCGCTCAACTGCGAAACCCGCGCCATCTCCAGGCACTGATCACCGCCTGCCGGCAGCGGGGTGTGCGATTCATCGAACACGCCAGCGCCCAGCGAATGGATGTGCAGAACGGTCGACTGCGACAGCTGCATACCTCAGCCGGTCTCCTCCGCGCCGAACAGTATTGTTTCACCACCGGGGCTTGGACCAGCAAGTTGCTGGAACAACTCGGCTGCCAGCTGCCGATCAAGCCGATCCGTGGCCAGATGGTGTTGTTGAAACTACCCGAACAGCGGTTGCGATCGATCGTCCACCTCGGACAGGCTTACTTGGTACCACGTGACGACGGGCGGATATTGGTCGGATCCACAATGGAAGACGTCGGCTTTGACAAACGGACCACGGCCAGGACGATCAGCGACTTGCTGAACTTCGCCACATCCATCATGCCGGAATTGGCGGAGGCGGACGTAGAACAATGCTGGGCTGGCCTGCGGCCGAGCAGTCCGGAGGGCATGCCCTACCTGGGCGCGGTGCCCGGACTGGAAAACGCTTACGTGGCCGCCGGCCATTTTCGCTGGGGACTCTATCTGTCGCCGGCCACGGCGGTGCTGTTGACCGAACTGATGCGGGGTGTCCCGCCCCAGATTGATCTGGAGGCGTTTCGGTTGGATCGCGACTGAAGTCGCAGCCGCCGGCCACCCCCCCCCACGGTTCCCGCCGGTTTGCCCGCAGCTCGGCTCATTCCCAGACAGCCCGGCGGGGTGGCAGCCCACCCGCATGGGTACCATTTCATTGATCCGCTCGCAGTAAAACGCGTCGACTTTGTTGCCCGGCAAAGACTTACCATCGCTGGCTACTGAGGTTTGCGAGAAA
>WVZU01000148.1:0-333 GCA_011772275.1 Planctomycetales bacterium
CAGCGGGTCTAACCGGGCGGATGTCAGATCATTCAAATCGAGCCCTGCGATATGGGGTCCGGGGACCAGGCGGCTGTCGGCCCGCACCCAGCTGCTGGCCGGCGGTTGCTCCGGCTCGACAGCCTGCAGAGACTGCGGAGGCAAGATCGGTGGGGATTCTGTGTCGGGGGGCAGTTCAGCAACCTGGGGGTCCGGCGGGTCTTCGATGGCCAGCGGTGCTGGGGGCGGGATGGGCACCGCGGGCGTTTCCGTTACAGGCGGTTCTGGCCTTGCGGCGACTTGGTTGGCCTGCAGCCACCTGAGCATGAGCATGCCGACGATGGCAGACAACAT
>WVZU01000148.1:362-7248 GCA_011772275.1 Planctomycetales bacterium
GTGGCGGCATCCTCGCCTTTAGCGGCGAGGTCGTCTTGCAGCGAGATTTCCAGGTCCAGGTCGACACCCGACGGCACCATATCGGCGACATGGCTTTTCAGATGGACCGCCAGTTCACGGGCCAGTTCCGTCACATCGCGAGACGGCGTGATGGGGGCTCGGTCATCGTCAGGAATATGATATCGCTGCCGCCAGACTTTAATCACGTAGGCTTGCGGGACGAGCAGATTGACTTTGATCTCGGCAGGTTGCCATTGGGGATCACCCTCCTCGTCAGGGGAAGTCTCTTGTCGGAGGCGCACCTTGACGTTGGCGTTGACACCTACAATCCAGTCGATTCGAGCCAGAATATCCTGCCGCCAATCTTGTTCCAAACGTTTCTGGTGTTCGTCCCGCAGCTCGGCCAGCCAACGGGGATCCACAAATTTGACGCCCGCATAGTTTCGGCCGGTATTTAAATCTGTGACCGACACCTGATGAACTTCCAGACCGGCGATAGCGCTGGCCACCAGGTTACGAATCGCGCGAACTTGTTTTAGAGACAGGGATTGATTTCCATCACACGTCACACTGACAGACGCGGTAAGAATTTTCCCGCCGCGGATCCCGCCAGCGTCTCCCTGATCGTACAGCACACGGGCCGACTCGACGCCTTTCATTTCGGCGATAATTTGTGCCAGCACGCGTTGGCGAGCATTTCGGATGCGTTGGGTTTTCTGTTCCCGGCTTTCGAACGGGCTTCCCGCCTCGATGGCGGCATCCAGCAGTTGGCCGAAATCGCGGGGCGGCACATCGGCATCCAGCAGAGCGGCCAGGTAGCGGTCCTTAAAAGCGGAGGGAACAAGGAGGCGCTGTCCTTCCCACTGAAAATCTTTTAAGCCAGCTTTGGCCAAGGCGGCTTCGACGGCAGGCAGCTGGCTGGCCGGCAGCGGCTCGCGGAACAGATAGGTTCCGCCCCCCAGCTGGCTCGACTTGCTAAGCAAAACCGCGCCCACCAGCAGGGCAGCCACCAGGCTGATCAGTGTCCAGCGGGCGACCGGGGGCATTGATTCAAGTTGGTCGGCCGCCGCGCGGCCCGCCTGTCGAAACCACTCCATCGATTCGGTACTCCTCGACGGCAATCACCAAAACCTATGCAGCCGCCTTCAGCGCACGGGAGGGCAGATACAACGTAACGGCGGCCCCCCCTTCGGGGCAGTTGGCCGCGGTCACGTAGCCGCCATGGGCGTCGGCGACCTGTTGGATCACGGACAATCCCGAACCACCTGCTGTGTTGCGGGCCTGATCGAAAAAGGTTTTCGCATCAGGCAATCCCGGCCCACTGTCAGCAATTTCCAGCTCGAACCCGTCACCGCACGCGACACCGGTCACGACCAGCTCACCCCCGTCCGGCATGGCCTGCAGGGCATTTTGCACAAGGTGGCACAGCGCGCTGCGCAGCATCTGGTCGTCGGCCGTCACCTGGGCCCGCGCGGGGATATCGATCGTTTTCTTGATATTCTGACGGGCCATGACGTCGGCAAATTGGACCAGCACCTCATCGGCCAGCCGGGAAATATCTACCCCTTGCAACTGCGCTCCACGCTGCAGAGCAGTTCGCTGGGGATTATCGGCGGCGGAACGAATGGACAGCACCGAGGGCTGCTCAGCATGGCGAGTTGACTTTTGCATCGAACGAACCTCGCTTTGAAAGAGAAGAAAAGCCGGCTTTGCGCAACAGGGAAGGGTCGTATCCAACCAGAACGGCCACACAACCTGTTGCGGAGGCAAGCCAGAAGACAAGCCGAGGTGGCGAGGGAGGGTAGACGAAAGGGCAGATCGCCGTCAATCCACGTTGGCGGCTGACCGTCGGTCCGCGTCACGACGGGGTTTTGCGTGCCAGCACGAGTCCTCCCGGCTGCTGGCAGCTGCCAGCCACGCCGCTCGGTCAGGGAGCCACGACCGAGGTCTGCGGTTGGCGACTCAAGACTTCCATCAGCCAGCGATCGACGTCACCGGGAATTTGCCGCTGCAGCGTCACGTTGTCGGGATACTGTCGCAGCGTGGTATTCATCCCTGCCACGTGCAGTAGCCGCAGGTCGCGGCAAACGCTGGACGACGGGTAGCGGCCGCTTGAGCGCGCAGCAGCCAGCATGATTTCCAGGTGGCGCAGTTCGGCCAGGCGGCGCAGGGGGGCCTCGCCCTGGGGAAACGGCCCCTCCAGCGACACAACCCCCCGCACGACTTCGGGCATCGTGATTGCCAAACGCAAAGCCATCGTGCCGCCACAACCCTGGCCGACGAGAAAAATACGTTGCGGATGAATCCGGTATTGCCGGGCCTGCTGGATGGCTGCCAGCACGCGATGCCGCGCTTGCTGGATGTGGGCCTCGGATTGGGACCAGCCATAAGCCGGCGGGGCGTGGTTCATCTTGCTGGCGGGCAGGGACAAGGTTCCCCGCGGCGCGACGGCGACGTAGTTGCGCATGCTGATCTGCGGCATCATCCGGGTCAGATCGTTTTCATTTCTGCCTTCGGCGTGCAGCCACACGATCAGCGGGTAATCGTATTTGGGCTCGTAGTGTAGCGGGACAAACAGGACGAAGCCCGACTGGGGGTCCGGCACCGTTTCCGGGGCCGGCAGACGCTGCTGAACGGAACGGGCGGTTGCAGGGGACGTCTTGTAAATGAGACGATTCATGATGTCGGCTCCCGGTGCTTTTCCATCAAAACGCGTCGTGGTCGACCTCGGCGGTCACGGCCAGGGGGCGGTTCTCCAGTTCGTCGATCAATTCCTCGTAGGGAAACAAACGTCCCGGGCATTTGGTGGCGGCGACGTCCAAATGGCGCAATACCCGCTCGCCTGAAATCCCGTACCGATCGCTGAGCCATTCGCAAAGTCTCTTCACCGCGGCGATCTGCCGAGGTGTCGGGGCCGTCTCTTCGAAATTGCCGATCAAGCAAATTCCCACACCCCGCCGGTTGTGCTGGCGGCTGCCAGCGTGGGCGCCGTGCAGTTGCTCTTTCCAACGAAAAGTCGATTCAATCTGCCCGTCCGGCATGCCATCGCCGTTACCGATCACGAAGTGGTAGCCGATTCCCCGCCAGGGGTTGCCGAACTGGTCTTTCCGTTCGCGGTGTCCAGCATCTACCGATTCCACACTGCCGCCTTCCGTCGCGGAGTGGTGCAACACCAGGTACTTCCACTCCAGGGAATTACCTGGTGGTTCGAACTCGATCCCATCGTCTTCCATATTCGCTCCTGGTTGGGGTTCGGAGTTTGACGGCGGCCGGGAAGCGGCGGCCGACGTCGCGACAAAGTCTTGAGCCCGCCTGGTCGTGTGAACGGGGTGATTTATTCCGTTTTCTGCTGAACAGCCGACATGGGTTACTGGGAGGAAGGTTGCTGGAACAAAAACGGCGATACGGATCCAGCCTGCCACCATCATGCGAAACATCCCCTGGTGCGGGTCATCCCGTCCACCACGGGGCCCCGGAGCTGCGGGCGACAAGCGGCGTGCCTTTCCGGGCGCCAAAGTCAGAAAATTAAGCCTTCGTTGGCTGGCAGGTCAAGCTCATTGTCCTGCGGGCACGGAGGAGGACCTGGCAGCGGGCCCGCACCGCAGCCAGTTCATACCAGGCTGTCCATCGTTGCTACCAACGCTTTCACCGCAGCGACGCTGTTCTGAAATTCTGCTTGTTCCTCTGCCGTCAGCTGCAATTCCACAATACGTTCCACCCCGCCGGCCCCCAGGATCACCGGCACGCCGACATAATACCCGCCCACTTGATACTCGGCATCGCAGTAGGCGGCCACGGGCAGCAGGCGTTTCTTGTCTCGAACGATGGCTTCCACCATTTGCGCGGTGGCGGCCGCGGGGGCGTAGTAGGCGCTGCCTGTTTTGAGCAGTCCCACGATTTCGCCGCCACCCGTCCGTGTCCGCTGGATAATCTCATCCAGGCGATCGGCGGGGATCAGCTGAGTGACCGGTACCCCGTTGACCGACGCAGAGCTACGGAGCGGGACCATGGTATCTCCGTGGCCTCCCAAGAGCATCGCGCGAACGTCTTCCACGCTGACACCCAGCTCAAGGGCCAGGAAGGTACAATATCGGGCCGTATCCAACACACCCGCTTGCCCCATCACCCGCTGCGGGGGAAAGCCGGTCACCTGCCGGGCCTTCTGCACCATGGCATCCAGCGGGTTGCTGACGACGATCACGATTGCCTGGGGACTGGTATTTTTGACCTCACGGCACACTCCGGCCATGATCTGAGCATTGGTCTTCAGCAAATCATCCCGGCTCATCCCCGGTTTGCGTGGCAGCCCCGCCGTAATAACCACCACGTCGCTGTCACGCGTCTGTTCATACGAGGTCGTCCCCTGGATGTTGGAATCGAAGCCGATGATCGGCGAGGCTTGCATGAGGTCGAGTGCCTTGCCGGCCGGCATCCCCTCGGTCTGCGGGATATCCAGCAGGAGGATATCGCCCAGTTCGGCCGCGGCACACCAGTGGGCGGTTGTGGCGCCCACGTTCCCCGCCCCCACAATCGTAATTTTCGCTCGTCGCATGGCACGCTCCCGAAAAAACCGTGAATATGGCGACGTCGCGGCAATCGTCAAGTAGGCAGACCGGTTTACGAGAAAAATATTTTTCCCTCAAACCGGGTTTGGAGTGTCGGATCGGCGGCGGCAGCAGGCCGCGTGGAGACCAATAAACGAGGCCCGGACCGTCAATATCGGGTCCGGGCCTCGCTCTTCGTCGCGTGCGAACTTAACCCCCCTCGCCACCGTGGCGGCGAGGGGCTTGAACGTTACGCACTTTTCTGTTTTTCGCCGGGCAGAGGGAAGAGCCGCTGGGCGCCTTCCACAATTTCTTCAGAAATCACGTAGCTACCACCGTCGGACTGGTCGGGCAGCTCGAACATGATGTCCAGCATCACTGCCTCGATGATCGATCGCAGTCCGCGAGCTCCCGTTTCCCGCTGCTGGCTCTTTCGGGCGATGGCCTGCAGAGCGTCTTCCGTAAAGTGCAATTCGGCACCTTCCATCGCAAACAACTTTTCGTACTGTTTGACCAGCGCATTTTTCGGCTCGGTGAGGACACGCACCAAAGCATCCTGGGACAGCGGGGTCAACGCCGAGTGGACGGGCAAGCGACCGACGAGCTCGGGAATCAGGCCGAATTCCAGGATGTCGTCGCTGGTCACGTGAGGCAGGGTGTCCGACAGGTCCGTTTCGGTATCCAGACCGGCTTGTTGACCAAAGCCGATTGTCCGCTTGCCTAACCGCTTGCCAATAATCTTGTCGATGCCCACAAAAGTTCCGCCGCAGATGAACAGAATGTTGGTTGTATCCATTTGGATATATTGTTGTTCTGGATGCTTGCGACCGCCTTGGGGCGGCACGTTGGCGGTGGTGCCTTCCAGCATCTTCAGCAGGGCCTGCTGCACGCCCTCGCCCGATACGTCGCGCGTGATCGAGACGTTCTGGCTGGTCTTGCCGATCTTGTCGATCTCGTCGATGTAGATGACGCCGCGCTGGGCCGCCTCCAGATCGAAGTCGGCCGCATGCAGCAGTTTCAAAAGCAGATTCTCGACATCCTCCCCCACATAGCCGGCTTCGGTCAGTGTTGTCGCATCACCGATGGCGAACGGCACGTTCAGAATTCTGGCCAGCGTGCGGGCCAACAGCGTCTTGCCGGACCCGGTGGGGCCGATCAGGAGGATGTTGGACTTGTCGATTTCGACGTCCGAGCCTTCGTCGTCCGCCATCAGACGCTTGTAGTGGCTATGGACGGCGACCGCCAGCACCCGCTTGGCATGCTCCTGTCCGATCACATACTCGTCCAGATGAGCAACAATTTCGCGGGGGGTGGGAACCTTGGTAAACAGCTGCTGCGTCGTGCCGCGGCGGCGGCGTTCCTGGTCCAGGATGGACTGGCAAAGCTCAATACAATCGCCACAGATGTACACATCGCCTGGTCCTTCGACCAGCGGTCCCACATCGCGGTAGCTCTTCCGACAAAAGGAACAAAAGGCGTTTTTTTTGGTCGTGCTGCCGCCGCGTCGTCCCGTGACGTTGTCCCGTCCAGAGGGCATGTCGTCTCCTTGTAGATGAATCCGTTTTTTTTGGAGGTGAATCCTGGGGGTCGTCCCTGTCCGGATTTCTCACCAGCCGTCGCTCGCCATGAAGTTTCTCAGATCATCCGGCCTAGTTGTCGTTCGAATTGTCGCAAACCGGTTTGTCCGTACCTTTTAACTCCTTCTGGATCTCACCAGCCAGCTTCGCTTTTATAGTTCGGAATTCTTGGTCGCTAAGCACACTCTTGGAATGCATTTCCCGAAAATTGGTAAGCAGTTCGCTGGCGGTTATCCTGTCCTCTTCGTTAGCATCGCGCCACTTTGACACAATGTATGCGCCAGTCACTATGAGTATGGCAATCGCGGCAAACAGTATAACTATCTGGGCCCACGGATCTGTCAGGATTTCGAACATACCGTGCCGCCGCGAGGAATCGCCCCTGCCGCACTCCCTGGCTGTTTCACGTTCGCTATCCGGATCATTATGCACACCCCCCCGCAACCAGTCCAGGATCACGACCCTAAAGGTTTACCATGTAATATTTTCAACAGCCGATCGGGGCCCGCATATTTTACGATAATCGGGAGGGATCTGCAGGGTGACCCGGGGCCCGCAGACCGGCAGCCGGCCTAACTTTTGTAAGATCCACAAACAGGACACTTGCCCCCAGCCGCCCCCGGCATCCGCCGCGCGGCGGCTGTCCCTGTTTGCCACCAGGAACCACGGCTTGGCCCGCAGGAATCGGCGCGGGGGCCAGCGTCCCGCCCCTGGGAAGCCGATCGGCAGTTGCCCAACCTACCCGCCGCGACAAATCGCTCGCAG
>WVZU01000209.1:0-2347 GCA_011772275.1 Planctomycetales bacterium
ATTCCCGGCGTCCCCACGGGCCCGCAACGAAACGTGGAAGTGACCGGCGTCGATTTTTACCGTACGGTCGAGCAGTTGCCGGTGCTGAAGTCTTTGTATGGGATGGCTGAGCGAAATCTGTTTGACATCTACGAAACGGCGGGCAGGTCGACGGCCTGGCTGACCGGCTGGCTGCGGGGCGCGCACAGCGGATTGCTGTCCCAGTATTTGACCTGGTTTGTCCTGGGACTGCTGGCGATCCTCTATCTGACGATGAAAGGAACCTTGTGACGTGTCGGAGACGATCGTCGTATTGATATCGCTGATGATCATCGGGGCGCTGGTGGCGATCGAAACCCCGCGGTTGCTTTACTCGATCATTAGTGTCGGGGCGGTCGGTTTTCTGCTGTCGATTGTGTTTCTGTTCTTGTCTGCGCCGGATCTGGCGATCACGCAGATGGCCGTGGAAGTGATCACCCTGGTCCTGCTCTTGCAGTGCACCGGCGGCCTGGCATCCGAACAGGTTTCCGACCAGGGAAGTTTATTTTCCCGGGCGGCGACGGGGACGATCCTGCTGGTACTGGCGTTGTTTGGCGCCAGCATGCTGGCTGATTTTCCAGAATTCGGCCGTCCGGTGATCGACCGATTTGCCGACACCCCTTCCGGCATCTACCTGCGGGAGGGGTTGCAGCAAACCGGGGCGGCCAACATTGTGACCGCGGTGCTGCTGGACTTCCGGGCCTACGACACGTTGGGCGAGGCGACGGTGTTATTTTGTGCGGTGATGGGGGCGTTAAGCGTTTTGAGGCGCCAGGGCCGCAGGCAGTCGGAGGGGTCCGATCAGGAGGGGGAGGAAGTTACGTGAACGTTCCGCGTCCCAGCGAGGGGATGAGCTTGATCGTAAGAACCGTCTGCGGCTGGGTGAAGGGTTTCATTCTGCTGTACGGGATCTACATCATTCTTTACGGGCACCTCACGCCTGGGGGGGGCTTTTCCGGCGGCGTGATCGCCGCGGCCGCTTTTGTATTGATCTTGCTGGCCGAGGGAGCCCGGTCTGCCGAGGCGACCTTTTCCCGTCAGGCGGCGGCCAGCGGGGACTGCCTGGGGGTCCTGGCCTTTCTGGCCCTGGCCCTGCTGGGCCTTTTGCTGGCGGGAACATTTTTTGCCAACTTCTGGACGACCGACCCGGCGGCCCGCTTTACGTTGCTGAGCAGCGGGATGATCCCCTTCTGCAACATGGGAATCGGCTTGAAGGTCTGTTGTTCCCTCTACCTGGTGGCCGTGGTGTTGTCAGGCATCCGGCAGCTGCGTTTCCCGCAGGATACGAAAGGAGAACCCCGGTGATTTATGCGCTCTGTTTTATCCTGATCCTGATCGGCTTGTACGGCGTTTTGACTCGGCGAAACACCGTGAAGATCATCATCAGCCTGTTGGTAATCGAGTACGGAGTCCACTTGTTTTTGGTGCTCCAGGGTTATCGGCGGGATGGCGTGCCGCCGATTATCGAACCGGGTGGGGAAGAGGCGCTGTGGCTGCAGCGGTCGGTCGATCCGTTGCCGCAGGCCCTCGTGCTGACCTCCATCGTGATTGGCCTGGGGGTCCTGGCCCTGATGGTGGCGTTGTCCATCCGGCTGTACGAGCGGTTTGGGACTTTTGACATCCGCGAGATGCGAAAGCTGAGAGGCTAGCCCAGGGGGGGCCGGGATCGTTACCCGCAAGCACCGCGCGACACCCCTTTTACAAAAGGCGGATCTTTGAGTGGCGATGAATAACCTTGTTCCTTTATTGGTGGCGATTCCGCTGGGGGCCGGCTTTCTGGTCCCGTTGGTGGTCCGCTGGCATCGACGACTGGCAGATCTGGTTTGCAACCTTGCCTGCCTGGGGCTGGTGCTGATCAGCCTGTCTCTGCCAGGCCAGGAGCTGATTTACCACATGGGCGCCTGGCCGACGCCCAACGGCATTGACCTGCGGGTCGATCGTCTGACGACGCTGATGCTGTTGGTCACCAACGGCCTGGCGCTGATGGTGGCGTTCGCCTCGGTGGCTTACATTCCGCGCTTTACGGGTCAGCACCAGTACTACAGTCTGCTCCTGTTTCTGATCGCTGGCACGAACGGCGTCGTGCTGACTGGCGACTTGTTCAACCTGTATGTCTTCATGGAGATCACCGCGATCGCGTCTTATGCCCTGGTCGCTTTCGCGGGTGACGACGAGGGTTTTGAGGCTTCCTTCAAATACACCGTGCTGGGAGGCCTTTCGTCATCAGTGATTCTGATCGGCATCAGCCTGGTGTATGGCATGACGGGTACGTTGAACATGGCTCACCTGGCGAGCCGTTTGAGCGAGGGTGGTTCGGCGGCGCCGCTGC
>WVZU01000209.1:2366-8486 GCA_011772275.1 Planctomycetales bacterium
GGTACCTTTCCATACGTGGCTACCGGACGCGTACCCGGCCGCGCCGGCCCCGATTTCGGCCATGCTGGCGGGGATCGTCAGCAAGGCCTTGGGGCTGTACGTACTGGCTCGTCTCCTGTTCAACGTATTCGGAATCACCCCGGACCTGCTGCTGCTGATGCGTTGGATGGGTGGTATCACGATGGTGGTAGGCGGGCTGCTGGCCCTTGGCCAATGGGACGTCAAGCGGCTATTTGCCTACAGCAGCATCAGCCAGGGCGGTTTGATTTTGCTGGCGCTGGGCCTGGGAACGACCTGGGGCGTGGTGGGCGCTTTGTATCACCTGGTCAACCACGCCGTGTTCAAACCGCTGTTGTTTCTGAGCGGCGGCCAGCTGGAAATGGCCACCGGCACTCGCGATTTAAGGCAAATGCAGGGCCGGGGACGGCACATGCCGATCACGGCCGCGACCTCGCTGGTGGCCTCGCTTTCGCTGGCGGGCATACCGCCCTTCAATGGTTTTTGGAGCAAGCTGATCATCGTGGTCGCCGGCATCCAGGCGGGGCATACGGGCTGGGCCGGTGCGGTGATCGTGATCAGCATCGTGGCGCTGGCCTACCAATTGAAGGTGCAAAAGGAGGCTTTTTCTGCCCCAGCCGCTGAGCTGCCGCAAGTTGCTGCCCCGGGCAGTGCCGGCACCGAACGCCTGCGGGAGCCCTTGTTCACGGCACTGCCGATGATCCTCCTGGCGATGGGCTGCGTGGCCCTCTCCTTGTGCATTCTGACAGGCTTGCAGCGTCCGATCCTGGTGGGCCCGGCCGCGGAGGTTTTGATGAACGGAACTTTTAGGTGGTAAGGGTGGTAAGCAAGCGTTGAGCAAGCGTTGAGCAAGCGTTGAGCAAGCGTTGAGCGAGAGAAGAAGATGAACCGGCTGATTTTGTTTGTGTTGCTGTTTTTGTTCTGGGTCGTGTTGACCTGGACGGCGGTTCCGCCGGGGCCAGCGTATCTGCAAGACGTGGGGGCCGGCCTTGCCGCGGCCTTACTGGTCACCTGGGCCGTGGGAGAAAAGTCGGGGACTCGCCTGGCACCCTGGCTGCAGCCGCAGCGGTATGCCTGGGCGATCGTTTACTTTTTTGTGCTGGCCGTTTACGTCATCAAGGCCAACCTGGACGTCGCCTACCGGGTGCTGCATCCGGCGATGCCGATTCGCCCGGGCATCGTGCGGGTAAAAACCCGCTTGCGCCAGCCCGCCGCCCGCGCGGCGTTGGGCAATTCGATCACGCTCTGTCCGGGCACGCTGGCCGTGGACATCCACGAGGATGGAACGATGATGGTGCATTGGATTTACGTGCGGTCCCTGGACGAGGCAGAGGCCGGCCGCATGATCATCAGCCGTTTTGAGTGGTTTTTGGAAAAGATCCTGGAATAAAATAAGAGCGGAAGGGTTTGTGATGCCGCAAACTGCGTTTGCCCTGTTTACCGCCGTGCTGCTGTTGTGTTGCGTGTTGTGTTTGTACCGCATTGCCCGCGGCCCGACCGCTCCGGATCGGACGGTGGGCATCGATATCCTGGGCACGGTGGTCGTGGGGTTTTGTGCGCTGCTTTCGCTGGTCACCGGCAAAGATTATCTCATGAATGTAGCGCTCGTATGGGCCCTGGTAAGTTTCATCGGCACCCTGGCGCTGGCCAGGCGTTTGGAATGGCAACATGACAATGACTGACCAAGTTGGCCTGGTGATCATCGCCACAGGGGTTCTGTTCGACCTGCTGGGATGCATCGGCATGGTTCGTTTACCGGACGTCTATAACCGGCTGCAGGCGGGGACCAAGTGTGTAACGCTGGGCGTGTGCCTGATCCTGACCGGCACCGCGGTGATGGCCGACGCGACGCCCATCCGGCTGAAGGCCGTTCTGTGTGCTCTGTTCGTGCTGATCACTTCCCCCACGGCGGCCCATGCCCTGGCGCGTGCCGCACGGGTTTCCGGGATTCGGCTGTGGGAGAAGAGCGTCGCGGACCAATTTGCCAGGAGCAAGTGATGGCGGGGGACAAAAAGCGATTCCGCTGGAAGTTGCCGGCTTTGCTACAGCCTCGGGTCCTGAAGCAGGCGCTGAAAGCCATCTTCTCGCGACCTTACACCACGAAATTTCCGCAGGTGCCTTACGAACCTCCTCCCGGTTTCCGCGGCCGCGTGCGGTTTTTTCCCGATGCATGTATCGGCTGCGGCGCGTGCGCGGAGGTGTGCCCACCCAAGTGTATCGACGTTGTCAACGACACAGAGGCCGAGGTGCCCCAANNCAGAGGCCGAGGTGCCCCAACGCCGACTGGTGGTCCACATCGATGCCTGCATCTGGTGTGGGCAATGCGAGCGGTATTGTCCCACGGGGGAAGGGATCCAGCTGACCAATGAATACGTCGAGGTAGGCTTGCGGCGGGAGGATTTTGAAGAGCGGGTGGAGAAAGACTTGCTGTTGTGCGAAATCTGCAATGAACCGCTCGCCCCCGTGGACCAGCTGCGGTGGCTGGTCCGCCGCCTGGGCCCGCTCGCTTTTACCAATCCCACCCTGATGCTGATGGCCGGAAGAGACCTGTCGGTGGTAGAAGAAGGGGCAAAAACAGAGGGAGACACGGCCCAGCGGGCGGACCGCCTGCGGATCCAATGTCCCAAGTGCCGGCGGGCGACCGCCTTGCACGCCTGAGCCAGTGTCGATGGGCAAACGGAGCCTGGCAGCACGTGACGCCGCCTGACCCTGACCTGCGGAACTTGCTGAACGACCTGATCGCCGGACGGGTCTGCATTGTCGGCGTGGGCAATCGGCAGCGGGGGGATGACGGGGCGGGTCCGCGCGTGATTGACCTGCGGGCCCCCGCAGCGCAGGGCGTCTGGCTGGATGCGGGCATCGTGCCGGAAAATTTTCTGGAGCCGATCGCCCGGACGAATCCGCAAGTGGTGCTGATCGTCGACGCGGTCGCCCACGGCGCGGTTCCCGGCTCGATGTGCCTGCTGGATCCATCGGCGGTCGACACGGCCGCCGTATCCACGCACGCCGGTTCTTTGCACCTGCTGAGTGAATACCTGACGGCTCGCACTGCAGCCCGCGTCAAGCTACTGGCCATCCAACCGGCTCGACTCGATGACGGCGAGGGCTTGAGTCGGCCGGTGCAAGAGTCGGTCCATCAACTGGCCGCCCTCCTGTCGGAATTGCTGACCGCCCCTCCCGACACAGCCGGATCCCTTCGACCAGGTCCCCGCAAGGTCTGAAGTTGGCTTTGGCGGCGGGATGCGATTCGCCTTGAATCGGGCGGTTGCATCTGTCTGGATGGTCAAGCGACCGAGGGTGTCCGCGCGTGGGAAATCGTGGTATGGTGAGCGGCAAGGACCCAGTCCGGTATTCGGCCTGAAGTTTCCTGCTGGCCGCTATCGTGAAAGTCGTCAAGGCTTTCGGCAGGCCGGGCCTCGCCGAACCGCGGGGCGCGTTTTGGCGATTTGCAAATTGGCCGCTGACAAGCCGCTCGCCTGGATGGCTGCCACACGTCGCAGTCTGCATGGACTTGACCCGGCCCGCCTGCCGGGCCAGCGGCCGGCCGGTCCCGGCCCGCCGGGACCGCTTGGAATCGTTCCCCGCGTACGACGAGTGCCCCGTCATGCATCATGGACAGCGAATCATTGCGGTGGGCAGTTGGCATGGCGACGACCAGGTGGGCTGGCGACTGATCGAGCGTTTACGATCGGGTCGGGGGATGAACGCCAGTCTGATAACGCTGAGCGACCCCTTCCGGTTGCTGGATCACATCGAAAACTGCCACCGGCTTGTCGTTGTGGACGCCTGTGCCGGCGGTGGCCAGCCGGGGACGGTGACTCGACTTGAATGGCCGGACGAAAGGATCGCGGTGCGGCATGCTCATTCAACACACGGGCTGAGCGTGGCGGACGCGCTGCGGCTGGCTGAGCAGACGCACGGATTGCCCGCTGAGGTTGTTTTATTCGGAATCGAACTGGCCCAATGCGGTCCGGGTCAGGAGCTGAGCGACGTGGTGGCGCATGCTTTGGACCAGCTGGAAGAGCAGATCATGGTTGAGCTTGAACAGTCTTCCCAGGCTGTCCAGCGGCCTGGCAGATCTTGTTGCGAAAACCGCCTGGACCGGGATTGACCGATGCACGAGCGATCCGTTGTTCGCGCTTTGCTGAAACAAGTGCAGCAGCTGCAGTCCGAGCGGTGTGCTGAGCGGGTGGTGGCGGTCCGGGTCAGCGTGGGAGCTTTTTGCGGCGTGGAGGCGGATCTTTTTCAAACCGCCTTTGACCAGCTGGTGGACGAATCGCCAATTTGCGGCGCGCGGCTGGAATTGAGCCAGGTCCCCCTGGAAGCTTGTTGTGACTCTTGTCAGCGCGAGTTTCCCGTCGTAAATTTTCGGTTTATCTGCCCGCATTGTGAGGGTGACCAGATACGCGTCGTGCGTGGTGAGGGTCTGGTATTGGAGAGCGTGACATTGGAGTAACCGATGGCGGAGACAAAGCTGGTCGACTTGTTACAAAACCTGGGATTTCTGGAGGGGATTGCCGGCCCGGACCTGGAGCAGCTGGCCTCGTACGCAGAACGGGTCGAGTTCGCGGAGGGCCAGCAGATTTTTCGTGAAGGCGAGCCGGCACAGCATGTCTACCTGATCATCAGCGGGCGAGTGGCGCTGGAAGTGTGCGCCCCGGCCGTCGGCTGTCGGCGTATTTTGACCGTCGGACCTGGGGAATTGCTGGGCTGGTCCCCCGTCCTGCAACAGCCACGCCTGACGGCGACTGCACGAACGCTGGCAGCCACGCAGTCGCTGCGCATCCCTGCCAGCCGAATCTTGAAATTGTGTGAGGATAATCCCTCCTTCGGTTATGCATTCATGCAACGGGTGGCCCTGGCGTTGGCCAAACGTTTGCGAGCGGCACGTCTGCAGTTGCTGGACGTGTACGGCGTTGAATCGCCGGCCGCACCCCCAGCCAGCACCGATTGACTTGTAATTTTACGGCGAGAAACCGATGAGTTCCCACAACCTGCCGGTTGGGACGTTCGTCACGATCGCGAAAGATCAGCTGGCTGCCATTATCCAGAAGCTGCAGCAGCTGGGCTATCGCACGATTGGCCCCCAGATTGCCGAAAGTGCGATCGTGTACGATGACCTGGACGCCATCGACCAGATTCCCGTGGGCTACCTGGACGAACAAGACGGGGGACATTATCGCCTGCAGAGGTCGGGTGAGGCATGGTTCGACTACGTCGTCGGGCCCCATTCGCTGAAGAATTATCTCTTCCCGCCACGGGAACCGGTGCTGGAGCTGCAGCGGATAGACAACCGCTGGCATCAGCGGGAACCGGAAAGGTCATCCACACCGCTGGCGGTGATCGGGCTGCGGTCCTGCGACCTGCACGCTCTTCGCATCCAGGACCGCGTTTTTCTGGGCGAGCACTACGAGGTGCCCGCGTACAAGGCGCGGCGGGAAACATTGTTCCTGGTGGCGGTGAATTGTCGTCGAGCAGCGGATACTTGTTTTTGCCACTCGATGAACACCGGGCCGGCCGTCACTTCCCCCTTTGATCTGGCGCTGACCGAACTGGATGCACACTTCGTCGTTCAGATCGGCAGCCAGCAAGGCAGCCAGGTGATCGGCGCAGCCGAGTGGTCAGACTGCACCCCCGCGGAAATCGACCAGGCAAAGGGCCTCCCGGAACAGCTGCGGGAGCGGATGGCGGGCCGAGGCACCGCTGGCCAGGGCGAGTCGGCCGGCGAGACCCGCGGCCGCCACCTGGACACGACCGGCATCCACGATCTGCTGCTGGACAATCTGGAGCACCCTCGCTGGGAGGAGGTCGCCCAGCGTTGCCTCGCTTGTGCCAACTGCACGATGGTCTGCCCCACCTGTTTTTGCAGCAGCGTGGAGGATGTCACGGATTTGACGGGCGAGCAGGTTCGTCGCGAGCGATCGTGGTCTTCGTGCTTCACTGCCGAACACTCCTACCTGCATTCCGGCACAGTCCGCAAGACCACCGCGTCCCGCTACCGCCAGTGGCTGACCCACAAGCTGGCGACATGGATCGATCAGTTCGGCACGTCGGGCTGCGTTGGTTGCGGCCGCTGCATCACCTGGTGTCCGGTCGGGATCG
>WVZU01000395.1:0-695 GCA_011772275.1 Planctomycetales bacterium
CATCGATCGTGAGGGGCCCTGAGGCAAGACAAGGTCAGCGGTCCGCTGGAGACAACCGACTTCCAAGCCGAGCCACGGTTCCTGGCCTTCGTGTTTTCGTATGGTTTGAACATGCGGTCACCGAACAGACAGCGCATGGTCATCCCCTCCGTTGACTCTGTTTCCTCCTGTTCAGCATCCGCATCTTTTGGTTGCGGCCAAAGGCCTCGCTGCAACTCTCCTGCCACCGCTTGACGGTTAGGAGCACGCCAAGACTCCTTCACAGCGAGGGACTTCCAAGAAATTTCCGGACGAACCGCTTACCAAAGCCCTGTTTTTCGCCAGCCCCGTTGCAGGCCGGGCATGCATCGCCCTGCCACGGGCCGTCGCGCGGGCCTCTCCGTTGGACAGGTCCGCCTACCCACCCGCCAGCGGCTCATTCCTCCAAAAGCCGCTCCTCCTCCGGCTCAACCTCCCTTCCCCCCTCCCGTCCATCGGGCGGGTTGACCAGCTCCAGGGGTCGAGCGACCCCGTTGGCATCGACGGCGAACAGGCCCGACCCCATCCGGTTGTGATTCAGCATCACGTGTTCGCGATGCTGGCCATGGGTCACGGCGAGAAAACCGCCTTCTTCCAGCGAGCCCATGGTGACGATACTGGAGGGTCCGGACCCAAACAATTCCAAACGGCCGGTGGTTGCCCCCGTTTGCGGGTCG
>WVZU01000395.1:702-1097 GCA_011772275.1 Planctomycetales bacterium
CAATTCCAAACGGCCGGTGGTTGCCCCCGTTTGCGGGTCGCCCGCATCGGCCTTTTGCAGTTTGCCAACCTCGGACGACCGAATCTGTGCTTTCAGCTTTCCCTCACGATCGTACAGGCGCAGTCGGCTGCCCAGAATTTCGACGGGTCCCACAGATACCAGCTGGGTGCAGACGATGGATTGTCCCAAGGAGCACATCACTTGGTTGGTTTCATCCAACAGACTAATCTGTCCGCGCGTCTTGTCTCTCTGGATTCTTTCACCCTCACGACCGACGATGGTGCGGAGCAGAACCCTGGGTTGCTGCTGATCGTCGACCACCATCACCTGACGTGCGGCCAGCTGGCTGGCGACCAGCTGCTGGCGACATTGCATAACGTCGCACTCGATTCTTT
>WVZU01000395.1:1117-2974 GCA_011772275.1 Planctomycetales bacterium
GGGTCAAAGGTTCCAGCGGTTCAGCAATTTGTCGCCCCGGTTTGGAGGGAGGCCGCGGCAGGTAAAAATTTGGCCGGCCAGAAAAACGCCGGGGCGCGCATCCCAGCACAGCGCGAATTATGACGGCCAGGCACCACGGCTGGCAATCGCAACCCGATCTACCCGAGGAGGGATACGGCCTGCCAACCTGCACCAGCTCGATCCGCCAGCACCGCGGCATGCCGCGGCCCATCTGGACCTTACTGGTCACGTTGCAAAAGAATGGCTAGCCGTTGAGCGGCACGCTGTTTCAGTTCGCCCGTCGCGTGGCGGGACGCCATGCGGTAAAAAACTTTTGCCGAACTGAATTTACCCTCTTTTTCCGCCTGTTGGCCGCGCTGGAAATATTCCAGCGATTCGGCTGCTTCTGCCGCCGCCGCCGCCGATTGCTGCCGGCGGATCTCACGGACGCTCAACGCCGCCTGACCCGCCGTGCTGAGCCGAGCGTCCGCGAAACGCTGCTGGAAATCATCCCGCCCTTCTTCCGACTGCTCGGCCCGTGCCGGCTTGCCAGGCCCGGCGGACGCACCACCGCTGGCCCGCAAACGAGCATACCGTTCCCGCACCGGGGTGACCGATGGGCCCGACGGCACCCCGGGCAGAAGGTTCGCTGCCCCAAACCGGGGAACGCGCGCCCGACCATTGACGATCGGTGTCACGCCCAACACAAAGGGAAACTGCACCTGGTCCGCGATCATGCCAGGCTGTCCGTTCAGCGTGGTAACTGTGAGCGAGGTGGACGTGAGGTTCGTCTGGCTGCCTTGAGCCAGGGAAAAAATGAGATTCCCCTGAAAACCACCGCCACCAAAACGTAATCCACCGTGGGCGCCGGCAGCGGGATCGAAGCCGCCGAAGAGGGGCGGCCCGCCAACCCAAGGGTGGTGAAATTGCCAGCCAGCCACCGTACTGCGACCGCGATCGTCCCCCGGCAGGTTCCTGCCCCGATAGCCCAAATGGAAACCCACCCCGAAATTCTCATAAAAACTGTGGCCGACGCTCACCTGGGGTGACCCGCTGGTGACCTGTTGAGCGGTCGCAGAGCGGTACCCGATGCAAACGGCCAGTAACGTGGCAGCCAGGCGACAGATCGGCATCCCATCTCTCCCTAAGCGGCCTTCCCGCAAGTTGCGGCGATAACACCGCAACAGCAGACAAGGCTCCCACGCGGATTATAGGCTCTGCGGCAGCCGGCTGGCAACAATTCCGCCGATCCTCCACCCCTCGGCAACCACCCCGTTTGGGCCACAGCCAGGCGGCCGGCCAGCGCAGAAATTCCAGCCCATCGGCATCCCGCAGGCCGAACCCTTCCCCTGGCCACACACCCTCCACGTTCGTGTTAAAATGGAAAGTTCTGGATTGCTGAGACACCTTCAACTTCCCCGAAGGCGACCCCACCATGCCGTGCTTCTTCTGGCTGCTGGCACAAGACGGACCCGCTCCGAATGCCTCCTGGCAACTGCTGTCGGCCCCCACCTTCTTTTTCATGCTGATGGGCGTCTGCGTGATCATGATCATCGCCGGGGCGCTCGTGGACCGGATGCCCGAACGGGAAGACGATCAGGAGGAGGAAGGCGACGAACCGGAGGTCGCGCCGCCGGATCGGTCCCCAGAAGAACTTCGCAAGGACAAGCAAGAGGAAAAGAAACGCAAGCAGCAGGAACGACAGGAGAAGAAAAAAGCCCGCGCGGCGGCCAAAGAAAACAAGAAAAAAGAGAAGCAAAAGAAAAAGAAAAAAGGGAAAGCGTCCGACGACCAGCCGCCGGCAGGTCTCGGCCCGGACGGCGACGACGAGTTGGAGGCTGCCGAGCCGTTAGAAGA
>WVZU01000395.1:2992-3741 GCA_011772275.1 Planctomycetales bacterium
GGATTAGATACCTCTCGGTCCCCCCGCACCAAGCCACCCCCCATGACCGCCTTGCTCAAAGAACTCGCTCGCCAGGTCCGCAGCTCCACCATCGAATTTTTGGACGCGGCCCAGCCCTCCTGGCTGACCTGGGCGCCCACCGGCACCTCCAACCACATCTTGTGGCACGCCGGTCACGCCGTCTGGTTGCAGGATGTGCTGTGCCTGCAATCGCTGACCGGCAGCAGCCGCTTACCGGCGGGCTGGGCCGAGACGTTCGGTCAGCACTGCCGCCCGCCAGGGGAAACCAAGCATTGGCCGACGGCCGCCATCGTTCGACAGCAACTGACGGAGCAGTTAAGCGACATCTACGCTGCCTTGGAAGCGGCCCGGTTGACCGCAGCCGACGCCACGGGCCTGGGCGGCCGGATCATCCACGGTCTTCACGACGAAGCCCGCCACCAGGGTGAAATGTTTCTGTTAATGAAAATGTGCCAAGCGGGCTTGGCCGGCTAGTACCCATACCGTGAAACGCCTGCCCTCGCTTCGCCCTTGGCGACCAGACCGCTCGGCCAGGGAACGGTATCGGGCCCGGTTCCCGGTCTGCTCTTTAGTCTTCAGGGGCCAGCGTTAAGGGCTGACAGAGTGTGAACTCAGCCTGGCCAATTTGCTTCTATAGGGACGGAACGGCAACCTGGCGGTTTTTACCGGGTGCATTACACGGATTGTAATTGTTTGGCAGCATGCGAGTATGCGTTGGAGCCGGTTAG
>WVZU01000021.1:0-174 GCA_011772275.1 Planctomycetales bacterium
ATCCGCACGCGGTGGCTGCCGATGACGGCCCCGGCGGAATCGTCGGTCATCACCCTGAGCGAGTACCAGCCCTCCTCGTCGGTGACGCCGTACGAGGCCGGGCCCGGGTAGGGATTTTTCATGGAACCAATGGGTTCAAAGGTCACCTTCACCCCGGCCACCGGCTGCTGGTCG
>WVZU01000021.1:392-4381 GCA_011772275.1 Planctomycetales bacterium
TATTTCGACCGGCCGTTCAAGGGGAAGGGGGGAAGAGTGAAGAGTGAAATGGGAAGAGTGAAGAGTGAAAGGGGGAAGAGTCCCTCCTGAGCGGTCCCGGCGCGCCGGGACTAGCCGCCGGTGGCGGAGGGAAGAGTGAAGAGTGAAGAGTGAAGAGTGAAGAGTGAAGAGTGAAGAGTGAAATGGGGAAGAGTCCGAACTGAGCGGTCCCGGCGCGCCGGGACTAGCCGCCGGTGGCTGTTCATAATGATCGGTCCCATCGCGAGCGGACATTTGAATGAGAATCCATCTTCGACCTTCCCCGCGGCAGCTAGATTTCTGCCGGCTGCCAGGTGGGGATCCCAGTTTCCTGTTGCTGCTGGCGGTAGAGCCGCTGGAGGTAGAACTGTCCCGGCTCGACCTTCGGCAGGCCTTCGTTGACCAGCAAGGGCTCGGTCGCATCCCACCACTGGTCGTAGGCGGCGCGCAGCTCTTGCATCACCTGAGGATGTTGGGCGGCCACATTTTTCGTGCCGCCCGCGTCGCGCGACATGTCGTACAGCTGCTGGTTATTCACCCACCGCCACCGCTGAGTGCGGACCGCGCAGCGGGTGTATTTCCTCGATTCCCGCTGCCCCGCCTGCCAGCGGCCGCTGTGGATGAACAGCTTGCGATCCGGCCAGTCGGCCTGAGGGTCCTCCAGCAGCGGCAGCAGGGACCGCCCGCCGGGCGGCAGCTTGCTGTGGGGAAGTTCAGCACCCGCCAGGTCGCAGAAGGTCCGGTACAGATCGAGATGAGCGGCCAGGGCCGGGATGTCGACCCCCTCGCCCAGCACCCCTGGCCAATACCAGAAGGCGGGCACATGGGTCCCCCCTTCGTCCGGGCTGCTCTTCCCCCCGCGCAGTCCGGCGTTGTACGGCGCAAACCGCTGGCCGTTGATCGTCCCCGCGCCCATCGACATGCCGTTGTCGGTCATGAAGATCACCAGCGTGTTCTCCAAGGCGTTCCAGGCCCGCAGCTTTTTCATNNCATCCCGTAGCGGGCGGCAGACTTTTTGTCGAAGCCCTGATCCAGAAAACGCTTTTGGTATTCTTTCGGGGCAATCATCGGGCCGTGGGGGGCGTTCAGCGCGAGGTAGGCAAAGTAAGGCTGGCCAGACCCTTGCTGCTGCTTGATCCACGCCAAGGCCGCTTGGAAAAAGAGATCCGTGCAGAAACCGTTCGTCTTCACGACGGTGTCGTTGTGCAGCAGCACGTTATCGAAATAGGTATTCACCGTGTTGGCCTGAAAGTCCCCAAAAGCATACTGCCCGATCCCGCCCGCCCCGTGCATCAGGACTTCGTCAAAACCGCGGTTTTGCGGCAGGTACGGTTCTTCGTCCCCCAGGTGCCACTTTCCAAACAGCCCCGTACGGTAGCCGGCCTTCTGCAGGGCCTGGGGGAAGGTGACCACGTCCAGGGCCAGGCGTTCCCGCTGCAGGATCGTGTGGGTGATCCCCACCTCAAAGGGCGGCCGGCCGCTCATCAGGGCGGCGCGGGTCGGCGAACAGGTGGGGCTGACCTGGAAGTTGGTAAAGCGGGTGGATTGCTGATAGAAACGGTCCAGCTGCGGCGTCTTCAAGTGGGGATTCCCCATGCAGGACAGGTCCCCCAGCCCCTGGTCGTCGGTGATCACCAGGATGATGTGGGGACGACGGTTCCGCAGCGAGGTCGCCTCCACGCCTGTCGCGAGGATGCAAAGCAGGGCCAGAAAAAGTAAAGCTGGTAAACGGCCAGGGCATTTCATCAAGCGACCTTTCAGGGGTTTTCGTTAAAGAAGACGTTCAACGTCCACTCGGCGGGGAAATCGAGTTTCGCTGGGGGCGCAAGGTCATGGCTGGGTGCGGTCCTGGCCGCTTTTCAAATACCCCAGGCTGGCCAGGAAATCTTCGACCGCTTGCATGGTTTTGTGGTAATACTTGGGTTGAGCGAAAAAGCCGTGGGGGGCGTTTTCGTAGATCAGCAGGTCGCAGCGACCGCCCTGTTTCTGCATCGCGGCCTGGTACTTTTTGCCAGTTTCCACGGGAATGAATTTGTCCCGGTCGCCCAGCAGAAACAACGTGGGAGGCGGCTGGACAGACATCGAGATATTGTGCAGCGGGGAGAAGTCTTTCCAGTAGTCTTGGACCAGGTGGTGGCCAAAACCGCCAGGGCCATTGTCGATGACCGGATTGAACAGCACCAGAGCGGCGGGCTTGCAGCGGATCGCCAGGTCCTCACCCGGCGCGTCAAATCCCTGGCTGAAGGCCGTCGCCGCGGCCAGATGGCCCCCCGCCGAACGACCCCCGCCAGCAATTTTTCGCTCGTCAATCCCCAGAGCACCGGCGTGTTGGTAGACGTAACGCATGGCGCTCTTGGCGTCCTCCAGGCATTGACTCGGAGCCACGCCGTGTTGGCCGATCGTCCGGTACTGAGGCGTGACCACGATCATGCCGCGGCGAGCAAGGTAGGGAGCGATCGTATTGAACTGGCCGATGCCCCCACCGTGCCAGCCACCTCCAAAGAAAAACACGACGGCCGGTAACCGCTTGCCACCCTCTTGCCAGGTGGGCGGGTACCACAGCTTCATCTCCAGCCGGGTCGCTCCCACCGTCTTGTAGGTCAGGTTTTTTGTGAAGGGTTCTTCCGAGCGGCCTCCGCGGTGATCGTGCCTTGCCGGATCCCACCACGCGGTCAGCTGCCTGGTCATCGCGGCAACTTGTTCCGGATGTTCTCTGGCGACATTATTTTTTTCCAGGGGATCGACTTTCAGATGGAACAGCTGCACCTCGTCTTTCGGGGCAGGCGTCTGCCAGCTCGGCACGGCAACATCCGGTTGCGGATGCTGCCACACGGTCAGTTTCCAGTCCCGGCTGATGCACGAACGTGCCCGCAGGCTGTCGGCGGGCCGGTCCATGTGGACCATGTCATGCAGATAATTCTCAGCAAAGATCACCTCGCGCTGCGATACGGCCGCGCTGTCCAACAGATTGATGCCCTCCATTTCCTGGGGAGGGTCCAAGCCGCAGGCCGCCAGGATGGTGGGGGCCAAGTCGAGATTGCTGGCCAGGTGGCCCTCGTCCCTCCGCGGCTGCACCCGCCCCGGCCAGCGGATCATGATCGGTGTGCGAATGCCCTGTTCCTGAGGCGACCCCTTGGCCCAGCCGGGCCATCCGTTGTCGCACAGGTAGAACACGATCGTGTTGTCACGCAGCCCTTCCCGGTCCAGGAAGTCGAGCAGCTGGCCGCAGGTCTCGTCCAACCACTGGCACATCGCGAAATATTTTTCCTGGCCAGCATGAGGCCCTTTGCCCTGGTACTCGTCCAGCAGCCGCGCCGGCGGATTGTGGGGGGTATGCGGAAGGAAGGGGGCATACCAGACGAAAAAAGGCTTCTGCTGGGACCGCGCCTTGGCGACGAAGTCGTAGATCGGCTGCATCGTCTGGCGTCCGATGCCCAGCGATTGTTTCGACCCGTGACGGTTGGTGTGGCCCATGTTGTCGGTAAAGCCGGATAACTGGGGATTTCCATACCAGTATTTCCCGGTGTGAAGCGTCAGGTACCCGTGTTCGCTCAACAGACCAGGCAGTTGCGGAAGGCCGCGGAAATAGTCGATCCACTCCTGCCGTTTCTTCCCCGCGACAGGGTCATTCCCCGTCGTGCGGTGTTGATGCGGATAGAGGCCGGTCAGCATCGTGGAGAGCGAGGGCGAACAGAGCGCCGTGGTCACATATCCCCGAGTGTATACCAGGCTCTCGGCAGCCAGCCGGTCCAGCCGCGGCGTCTGGATCACGTCATGTCCCATAAAGCCATAGTCGCCGTAACCCTGGTCATCGCTGATGATCACCACGACATTCGGCGGCTGGCGGTCGCCAGCCTCCAGCGACGCCGTGGGCACGCCGGCCAGCAGGGCCAGCAGGCCCAGCAGGCTGAAAAAGCACTTCATCTTTTGTGTCCTCCGTAAAAACCACGCAGCGTCCGTAATTGTAACCC
>WVZU01000021.1:4438-4655 GCA_011772275.1 Planctomycetales bacterium
GCTGGCATCGGGAAGGGAATGGTCCCTTGAACAGCAGCCCCGAAACGCGATGTCTGCCAGAAATGCGTGGAGTTTTTTCACTCAGCCAGATAGTGGGGCTGGTCAAGAGCGGTGAAGCAGACCGGTTAAGGGTATCCGATGCAAGGGTGGCGGTTGTTGTCAGCACCCCGGCTGCTGAGTGCCATCTTGCCGCGACGGGATGGCGTTTCCGCCTGGG
>WVZU01000137.1:0-3402 GCA_011772275.1 Planctomycetales bacterium
CAGCGAATCCGCAAGCGTATTCTGCAAGTCGCTGCTTACGATTACAACGTCTTGGTGACCGGCCCCAGCGGCACCGGCAAGGAGCTTGTCGCACGAGCTGTGCACAATCATTCTTCCCGGTCGGACAAGCCCTTTATTCCGGTCGACTGTGCCACGATCCCCAGTGGCCTCTTTTCCAGCCAGTTGTTTGGTCATGTGAAAGGCGCATTTACCGGCGCGGTGCATACCTCGATGGGCTGTTTCCGAGCGGCGACTGGCGGCACGATTTTTCTGGACGAAATTGGCGAACTCGACTTGGACCTGCAGGCCAAGCTGTTGCGGGTCTTGCAGGAGAGGCAGGTCGTGCCGGTCGGCAGCCACGATCCGGTTCCGGTGGACGTTCGCGTGATCGCCGCCACGCACCGGGACTTGAAGCAGGAGGTCAAAGCGGGCCGTTTTCGCCTCGACCTGTTCTACCGGCTGAACGTCGTCCGCATGGAGACCGTTGGCCTGCAGCAGCGGCCGGATGACATCGGGATCCTTTGCGATCACTTCCTGGCCAAGACCTCGGTCGACACGGGCCTGCCGCTGAAGCGGATTTCGGATCGAGCCTTCCGGAAACTGTATGCCCACAGCTGGCCCGGCAATGTTCGGGAGCTGGAGCATGCGATTGAGCGGGCCATGGTCTTCGGCGAGGGGGACGTGTTGCAAGAGGAAGCGTTTGGGGACCTGGCGGCCGAGTCGCTGGAAGGGGCCCTGCCCGCTGACGCGGGACCCGCGGCGAACAACAGCCCGCCGGCCCCGCCTGCAGCCCCGCTGCTGGCCTCAGAGGTCTCTGCAGCGGCTGTTGCCGCTCCCGGCTCGGATCGGCCGACCTCCCTTAACTTTCCCCCGCCGGCCGCTGGTCCGGCGGCCGGTTGGATGGCAGGAGAGCATGGAAATGGAAATGGAGATGGAAATCTGCTGCCTGACTGGCCGACCCTGGCGGAGGTGGAACGCGAGCATCTTGCCAGGACGTTGAAGGGGACGTTTTTCAATCAGAGCGCCGCTGCCCGCCTGTTGGGGATCGACCGCAAACAGCTGGCCCGCAAGATCAAAAAATACGCTCTGCACATCCCGCGGCGTGCCCAGGACCGCTCGTTCCAGGTCTGAAAAAAAGTAACACTTTCGCCGACTGGCGGCGCGGCCTGATGTAGCCGAATTCGTGAGAATTCGGATCGTCTGGGCGGTAACCAAGGCAAGCGACTGAAGTCTCACGACTTCAGCGACCATGCGGACAAAGTGTCACGAAAAAACACCTTTTCACCGCGATCGATTATCCGCGGACGTTGATCGGCCTTCTGTTGCGGGTTGATCTTCTGTTGCCCGCCCTTCGGGGCTGGGCGGCTGCACCCGTTGAGTGCGGGCCATTGCGCCGCGTACGGCCAGCAGCAGGACGGCCATCAGTGTCGAGCCGAAAGTGATCGTGGCGGCCAACACGATGCCAAAGTGATCTCGCAACAAGACCAGCCCCGGAGGCTCGACACTTTTCGGTATCCGGCGTTGCACAGGCCCTTTTGTCTCTGCCTGACTGGCGGCGGCGGACCGCCATTCTTGCCAGGCCTTCTGAACTTCCGGCCGGCTGAGCCGCGGGATCTGTTCATGTCGCATCCGTACCAGCAGGAACACCACAATCGACATGACAACCAGGATGCCGGTCGAGGAAACGAGCCAAAATCGTATTGCGGGAGAAGATTTCATCCAGCGGCTGGGGAGCGGTCTGCGGGCGGACGACCCGGCGGGCCGTATGGGGCCCGCGGGACCGGAAGCTTGTTGGCAACTGCAAGAATTACAAGCGGGACGAAAAAGTCAATAGAGGCGCATCGCGAGGCGGACGGGAGCACCTGGCCACAGCGACGACAACGGGGTCACCCGATCGCCGTCGTCCGTCGCTCACAGGGCCACGACAGACTTCCCGCCCCCCGTATCCAGCGCTTGCAGAACGTCCGCCTCGTGCAACGGGACGCTCTGGCCGACGCGCAACGGCAAGGCCCCCCGCTGCTCGCACCGGGCCGCAATGGCCAGACAATACGGTGCCAACTGCAGTTGGACGAACTGCCACCGCTGCGGATCATCCTGCAGATCGGCCAGGAAGGCAATCGTGGTCGGCGCGTCGGGGGCGAGCTGGAAGGCGAAGTCGGCCAGCGGGAGGGAAAAGCCCTTGCCACAAGCCTTGATGTAGGCCTCTTTCAAGGTCCAGATCTGGAAAAACGCCTCTCGCCGCCGGATCTCGTCCAACCGATCCAGGTACGCCACCTCCGGCCTGGCAAAAAAACGTTTGGCGATCGTCAGCGGCTGGATGCTGCGGTCAACCCGTTCGACATCGACACCCAACAAAGGCAGATCTGCCACACCGCAGATTACCAAACCCTCGCTGTGCGAAATATTGAAGGCCAGCGGCAGTTTGATCGGGCCGACCACGTGCGGCTTGCCGAATTCGTCCGGCGCAAAGACCCAATCTTCGGGTTGGACATCGTAGTAATGAGACAAGGTGGTACGGACCAACGCCCGGGTCACCAGGTATTGATGCCGATGTTTGTCGAACACGAACCGAGCCGCCTGCTGCGATTCTGCGGTGGTCAGCAGGCTGCGGTACGCTTCCAGCAACTGTGCGTCACACGCCTTCGCAACCGGCGTGTACCAGAGATCGACACCGCCTGGGGGAAGACCGTGGTTGCGAACCTGCCGGTCGGACATGGTCAGATCGTTCCCCCGAAGGCCTTACGATGAGTGCTCTGGCTGACCGGGCTGGTCGGACAGACCGGTCACCAACTCGCCACGATCCCCTGCCAAAAAACGAATCACATTCACGGTATCGATCATCAGCGAGGCGGCGTTCAGAACCAGCAACACCCGCAGCCAGATCCCATACGCATTGTCGGCCGGCAAGTCATCCAGACGCGTGGCCAGATAATAGATCAGCGGAATCCAAGGGAGGTGCGCCAAGCTTAGCAATCGCGTGAACCCTTGAGCGGCGGTCAGCAAGGTGAACAGTGCCGAGTTGGCGATCGTGGTCAGAAAAACCACTTGGGCTTCCGCTCGTGTGATAAAGACCAGCGGCATCACCAGGTTCGCGACGAAGAGGGCCGCCAGAAAGGGGCGCCAGTACCACGGCATGCGGCCCATCCCTTTGTGGTATCGTACAAAGGCTCGAACAAGAGTTTGCATCGATTCTTCCCGCGGGCACCGTGGCCAGACACCATTTTAGAATAACCTATCCATTTCAGGCCGCATACGCTACCGTTCGCCCTCATTTTGCAGTGGCAGTTGAGGCAAGTCTTTGCTCAGATGTTCGCGCCCTTGGTGTGCCGAGTCGGACAGAGACAACCGCCTGCGGGCGGCCCCTGCTGGCTGGATGCATCCGGCAAGTCGCAACTGGCGGTG
>WVZU01000137.1:3468-4695 GCA_011772275.1 Planctomycetales bacterium
GAGGTTGCTGAGCGGTCTGGTACGGCGAACGGTCCGGGCGTGAACGAGCCTGGCTCAGCAGATCGCGCCCGCCGGCCAGCATCGGGCACCCTTGTATCAGTAATAGAACACGCCCCAAGGACTGATATACCACTGCCTTTCATAGTTGAGTGGCGCATACTGACTGAAGGCTCGGCCACGCCGCGTCGCCTCCTCGGACGCGCGTTGTGCGGCGAGTTCCCGGTCCCGAATAGCGCTTTCGCGGAATTCTCGCCGGCTGGTTTCTCGTGCCTGCTGTTCTTCCGTCATCAAGCGGGCGCTACGGGCGACCCGTTCTTCTCGAGCGCGGCTTTCCTGGGCGTAGGCCCGTCTGTGCGCGACCCGCTCTTGCTGGAACTTCTGCAGTTCCCGGCGCAACTGGCTGGCGGACATTTCGAAAACATTTGGAACTTTGCCTTCGCCGGCCACCAAGCGTCGCCGGGCGCGCTTGTTCAGGACGTCCAGGAACCTGCGGGCTTCGTTGGCCTGGTCGCTTAACAACACCGCCAGTCTCTCCTCGGTATCCACCATAAAATCTTCCAGTTCTCTGGCGGACATGGAGGCGATCTGAGCTGCGAGCCCGGCCTTCAGTTGTGCGACTTCGGCCGCAGTGTAGACTTTTTGCACCGACAACCATTCCGCGAACGATTGCTGCATGCGGCGCCACCGATCGCTGAGCAGAATTTTCTCTCGGTCTTTCCCCTGCTGGGCTGCGGGTGGATCCGCACGTGCCAGGCGCCAGGTACCGAGGCCGCTGCCGGCAAGCAAGACGCCAATCAGGAGACCGATCAGGCAGGCTTTCTTTTTCGAATCAAGCATGGCTTGTACCCTTGCGTTTGCCGTTTTGCTTCTTGTTGGATTTGGCGTTGCTACTTCAGCGTTGCGACTGCTCCCGTTGGAATTCCACCAGGGAATCTTCCAGTTCGGTGCCCGCGACCTTGACATAGCGCGATTTCATCACCCAGCGGTCCTCACCTTCGGGAATCCAAAAATTGATCGCGGAGGATCGTTTTCCGTCCGCCAAAACGCCGTTCGTTTTTTCAATCCACGCTTGATCTTCCTGCCGCCAATTCCCATCGACGACGGTTCCATCGGAAAGGAAGGTCCACGAGCGGATCTTGCCAGCCGCCGCATCCCACCCGATCCGCTGTGTCCCACTGCGCAGCACACTCCCCTCCCGCTCGACCGTAAACCGCCGCACGATGAACT
>WVZU01000137.1:4732-6313 GCA_011772275.1 Planctomycetales bacterium
GTCCGACCCATTTGCCCAGCATCCAGGCGAGCGCTTCCAGCGAGCTCTTCGGTGAGGAGGACTTCGGCTGCCACTCGCGGAGGCTTTCGAGCAGCCAGCGGGGTCCCTTTTTCACCCAGACGGCGGTAAACCGCCCCCGACCGGCATCGGTGCCGTTGGCGTCGCGAGCGGTACCTTCTTCGATGGCGACATCCGCCGTGACGAACCGGATGGATGAGTTGGCATCAACTTCCACGCTGCGGACGACACCTTGTGGCGGATCCGACCCGAATTGCTGCTGGATCAGAGCACGAGCGTCGAACGAACGATCGGTGGCGTCCATGTACATCCCCCCTGGCACCCAGTGGGCCGCCAGGGCCTCGGCATCACCCCGCCGCAGCGCCGCAACATACTCCTGCCCCGCTCGACGTATCGCTGCTACATCTCCCTCCCTCGGCTGCGACGCCTGCTCAGCCGTTACCCCCCAAGGGGCAAGGACAATCCAGAGACTCCCTAGACCGGTAACGGCCAGCAATCCGAAACGAGTCATGCGATCCTCCCAGGGTTTCTGGCCATGCGGTCCCCGCGGCGGCCGGTATCCCCTGTTATACTACAACGGTGGCCGGCGCGCGAAGAATCTTCTTGAGAACCGGAGGATCCAGTTTTCCCGGCAGAAAAAGAGGGGGTGTGCCGGTTTGGCGACCGATGGCCTGAGACGATACGGTTGCCGCGTCGGCGCTGTCCGGCAGCTGGACAGTCCCTCGGCTGGTCACGACCCGCAGCCGGTTCGGTTGTAACCACCTATCCGCAGCGGACCGCGGCATGAGTTGCTGAACATATCCTTCTCCTTCGTAAAGCTTCCGGCCACAGCGCTCGTGTCCCTTGCCGGACAAACAACTACCATCGCTCGTACCATCGCTCGTCATCGCTCGCTCCACGCTGGGGTAGAAATCGGGCTTCGTCCTGGATGAGGCCTGAAATTTCGCACTTGGCGGTGTAGCGAGAGTCGCTGTCCTGCTGCGGTGAGTGATGCTCGAGCGGGGGATCCACCGCGCCGCCAGGCCCTGGTACCGCAACATCCCTTTGGCCGATCCTCGCCGCCCGAGATTGACAAGCGGTGGCGGATGCCAGATGCTCAACGGACTGCCGGCCGACGCCCCCTGCAAGTCCGTTGGCCTTTGGCCATTTTCCGACAGAGGATCTTTTGGGAACACACCATGGATCGCGTTTGTCTCTTCGAGATTCCGTATACGGACAGGGTACGGGCCGAAAAGTTCTACCAGGACGTATTTGGCTGGCAGATTTACCCGGCGCCGACCGAGACGCCCTATTCGTTCGCGATCACCACACCGGTGGACGCCACGTTACAGCCGACGCAGCCCGGCGGGATCAATGGTGGCATGTTTCCCCGCGGCGGCGATGTTGGCAGCACAACACCGGTGGTGGTGATTGAAGTCGAGTCGTGTGAACAGCGGATCGCCGATGTCACGGCGGCCGGCGGCGCGGCTGTGATGGGACCTGTGCAGATTGCGCAGCTGGGCATCTACGCGCAGGTCCGGGACAGTGAAGACAACATCATCGGCTTGTGGGAACCCCTCGTGG
>WVZU01000137.1:6329-11164 GCA_011772275.1 Planctomycetales bacterium
CTCGACACGACCCCTCGACCCGACCCCTCGACCCGACCCCTCGACACGACCGCTCGACAGAATCGCTTGGCGGCCCGCAAGTCAGAAGGGCCACTGGCGGCCGAGGCTGGTCTTTTGGAAGGCGGTCAGTTTTTTGATGCCGCGACGGGCCAGGCTCAGCAGCGAGTGCAACTCCTTTTCGCTGAAGGTCGACTCTTCACCCGTACCCTGCACCTCAACGAAACGGCCAGAGCCGGTCATGACCACGTTCATGTCGACGGTTGCACCGACGTCTTCGACGTAGTCCAGATCCAGAGCGGGCTGGCCGTCGATGAGTCCCACGCTGACCGCCGCCACGCTGTGGGTCAGCGGAAAACGGCGGGGGTCGGGCAGCTCTTTTTGCACCGACCGGATCGCATCGATCAGGGCGATTAGGGCCCCGGTGATACTGGCAGTCCTCGTGCCGCCGTCCGCCTCCAACACGTCGCAGTCGACCGTAATCAACCGCTCGCCCAATCGCTCCAGGTCCGCCACCGCCCGCAGGCTGCGTCCGATCAAGCGCTGGATCTCCGTGACCCTCCCGTCGACCTTACCCCCTCGATCACGTGATTTGCGGGGGCTGGTACTGCCTGGCAGCATGCTGTATTCGGCCGTGATCCAACCTTTTCCCTGACCCGCCAGCCAGGCCGGCACCTTGTTGTCGACGGCCGCCGTGCAGAGCACGGTGGTGCGACCGCACTGGATCAGCACGCTGCCCGGCACGGCACCCGTATAACGCCGTTTGATCTTCAGCGGCCGCAGTTCATCTTGGCGACGGTTGTTGTGACGCATGGGGCGAGGGAGTGAAGAAATTCGGACTGGGGATTGGAAATTGGGGATGGGGGATGAAAGGCCGGGGATTGACGAGCGATCCGCCGATCAGCGGCCGCTGCGCCCCTTGGTCCCCAGCAGCCAGGCCAGGATTCCTTTTTGCACGTGCAAACGGTTAGCGGCCTGCTGCACCACGATGCTCTGCCGGCCATCAATGACTTGGTCGGTGACTTCCAGGCCTCGGCGAGCGGGCAGGCAGTGCATGAAGACGGCGTCGGCCGGCGCTTGTTTCATCAGGGTCTGGTTGACCTGGTAGTCGGCAAAGTCGCGCTGTCGCTGTTCTTTTTCCTCTTCCTGGCCCATGCTGGCCCAGACGTCGGTATACACGGCGATCGATTCCCGGACCGCTTCCCGCGGATCGTTCGTAACGGCGATCTGGGCTTGGGGCAGGGTGGATTGAATATCAGCGATCACCTGGGGGTCCAATTCGTAGCCAGGGGGCATGGCGGCGACGAAGGGCATACCGACCAGGGCACAGCCGATGGCAAGACTGCGCGCGACATTGTTGCCGTCGCCGATCCAGGCCAGGCGGCCCGCAGTGAAGGAACCGAATCGTTCGCGCAGGGTGAACAGGTCGGCCAGGGCCTGGCAGGGATGCGCTTCGTCGGTCAAGCCGTTGATGACGCTGCAGGTCGAATGCCGAGCCAGCTCGACCACCGTCTGGTGTTGCTTGGCCCGAACCACGATCACATCCACGTAAGCGCTCAGCACGCGGCCGAAGTCCGCCACGGTCTCGCGTTTGCCAAAGCCGACGTCGTCGCCTAAAAAGAGGCTCCCCCCGCCGAGGTGCAGCATGGCCGTTTCGAAACTGACCCGTGTGCGGAGGGAGGGCTTTTCGAACAACAGAGCCAGGACTCGTCCCGGCAGCAGCTCGTCGCGATGACCCTCTTCAAATTTTACCTTCAGATCTTCGGTGATGGAGAAGATGCTTTCGATTTCGTGCGACGAGAGGTCAAACAGGGTAATCAGATGAGCGGGATCTTTCATGTTGTTTTATGGGGTAAAGAGGGAACCGGTTGATTTTAGGTAGAGCAGATCTGCTGGATGTGAAGGCACCCCCTCGCTGGCCCTTTTTCGGCTTTCCAGTTCTCCAGGAAGAACTTGTGGATTTGTCCTTTCTCCTCCGCCTGCAGCGAGATCTGCGGGGGAAGCGGCCGGCTGTCGGGGCAGCCAACGGACCGGTTGTTTTTACAGGTTGTTCGTTATCGCTTACGCGAATTCTTCGGTTCAGAGGCTACCGATCACCTCGCAGAGGATGTCGCAGCCCTCGTGGGCCTGTTGATCGGTCAGGGTCATGGCCGGCAACAGCCGGATGACGACATGTTGCGTGCAATTGACCAGCAGTTTCCGCTGGAGGCATTCTTGGACGACGGGCCCACCGTCCTGGTCCAGTTCGATACCGATCATCAGGCCCATGATGCGTACGTCGCGAACGTGGTCGCACTGTGCTTGCAGTTCGGCTAACCGAGTTTGGAAGATGCCGGCCAGGGCCGGGACACGTTCCAAGAGCTTGTCTTTTTCGATCGTCTCCAGTGTGGCCAGCCCGGCGCTGGCTGCGATGGGGTTGCCGCCGAATGTGGCGGCGTGCATCCCGGGCCGCAGACTGGGAGCAATTTCTGGGCTGGTCAGCAGCGCGCCGCCGGCAATGCCACCGCACAGCGACTTGGCCAGGGTCATCACGTCCGGCACCACGTCGTAATGCTGGTAGGCGAACCAGCGTCCGGTGCGGCCGCAGCCGGTCTGGACTTCGTCAAAGATCAGCAGCAGCTGGTTTTCGTCGGCCAGCCGCCGGAGACCGGCCAGGTAGCCGTCCGGCGGCAGGTTGACTCCCCCCTCCCCCTGCACCGGCTCGATCATGATCGCGGCGGTTTCCTCGTCGATCAAGCGGGCCACGGCATCCAGATCGCCGAAGGGCGCGTAGACGAATCCGGCCATCAGCGGGCCCAGGCCCTCGTGGTATTTGGGTTGAGCGGTCGCGGCGGTGGAACCGAGCGTCCGCCCGTGAAAACCGTGCTCGAACGTGATAATCTTGTAACGTGGCCGGGTCGCGTGCAGCCGGGCCAGCTTGATGGCCGCTTCATTGGCCTCGGTACCGGAATTGCAGAAAAAGGCCTGGCCACCGAACGACCGCCGAGCCAGCGCTTCGGCCCACCGCCCCTGCGGCTCGATATACCACGTATTGGGCACGTGGATCAGCTTTTCCACCTGTTGCTGGACCGCTCGCACCACCGCCGGGGGACAGTGCCCCAGCAGGTTGCAGCCCCAGCCGGGGAACAAGTCCAGATAACGGTTGTCGTCGCTATCCCAGACGTAGGAACCCTCTCCGCGGACAAGAATTACCGGAAACCGCGTGTAATTGGGCACGACGTAGCGCTGGAACCGTTCGATGGTCTCCGGGGAACTTAACAGCTGGCTGCTCATGTCGGGTCCTTTACGATTTCGGTGCCGACACCTTTGTTGGTGTAAATCTCCAGCAGCAGCGAGTGTCGCAGGCGGCCGTCGATGATATGGACCTTCTGGACTCCGCGGTCCAGCGTCTGCAGGCATGCTTCGACTTTGGGGATCATTCCTTGATTCACCACGCCATTGGCGATCAATTCACGGGCCTGTTGTTCGGTCAACGAACTGATCAACGAATCGAAGTCATCCTTATCCCTGCGAACTCCGTTCACGTCGCTGAGGAATACCAGTTTTTCTGCGCCTAGCGCTTCGGCGACCGCCCGCGCGGCGGTATCCGCGTTGACATTCAGCTTATCATGGCTGTCGCTGAGGCACATGCTGGGAATAACCGGCACGGTATCGGCATAGCAAAAGTTTTCGATGGTAGCACGGTCCACCTTGGTAATTTCCCCCACGTGTCCCAGGTCCAACGGCTGGTTCTGTTCATCGCTGAGCGTCAACCGCCGGCCGAACAACACGTTGGTGGTACGAAAGTTGAGCGGCACCGCGCGCCCGCCCAGTTGTTCGATCTGGCTGGCGAGGGCTTCATTGGTTTCGTACGCCAGCACCCGCTCGACAATCTCCAGCGTGGCGTCATCGGTAATCCGCCGCCCTTGCACGAACTGCGGCTCCAGGCCGGCGGCGGCCATCGCCTTGCTGATCGCCCCGCCCCCCCCGTGGACCAACACCGGCCGCATGCCGACCGTTTCCATGAACACGATGTCGATCAGGAGATTTTTCAGGCTGGCAGCATCCTCCATGACACTGCCACCCAGCTTGATCACCGTGATTTTGTCGCGCAGCTGGCGGATCCAGCCCAAGGCTTCGATCAGGACGGCGGCTTTTTGAATCGCAGCTTCCATCGGAACCGCTTCGCGGAAAACAAAGACCCCCAGGTCGCCCGGCGCGGCACTGGGGGAAACCATGAATTTTAGTTATTGTGGAAGGAAGATGTCAACGCACAGGCCCCAGGATCGCGGGGCCCACCGGCCGGCTCCGCCCCAAGCGGACGTGCCACACCCAAAGCAAGAAGCCCAAATTTTTCGCTCAGATTTTTAGCCCAGGCCGTGATAAGATGGGGGAACGAGTTGCGATTGTGATGGCGGCCGGCAAGGGGACGCGCATGAAGTCCCAGCTGCCCAAGGTGCTGGTCCCGGTCCGCGGTCGACCCATGATCGACTATGTGGTCGAAGCCTTGCGGCGAGCCGGCGTCGAGCGTCAGATTGTCGTTACGGGGCATGGGGCGCCACGGGTGGAAAATCATCTGGCAGGTCAGCCAGACATCGCTTTTGTCCGACAGACCGAACAGCTGGGTACCGGCCACGCCGTCATGATGTGCCGCCCGCAACTGGCCGATTTCGATGGGCCCGTGCTGGTCGTCGCCGGCGACTCGCCGCTGATGCAAAGCGACTCGATCGCAACGCTCTTTGCTGAATTCGAACAGACACACCCTGCCTGCATCCTGGGAACCGGATACCGCGACGATCCCACCGGTTTTGGACGCGTCCTGCGAGACGATTCTGGGGGATTTGTGGGCATTGTCGAGG
>WVZU01000065.1 GCA_011772275.1 Planctomycetales bacterium
TTGCGTGCTTCGGATTTCGTGCTTCGGATTTCGTGCTTCGGATTTCGTGCTTCGGCTTGCGTGCTTCGTTTTTGGTGCTTCGTTTTTGGTGCTTCGTTTTTGGATCGCTGCTGATGCCATCCTTGACGGAAATCATTCAGGAGTCATGAATTGTCTGTCTTGCTTCGCCCTGTTTTGGTGGGCTTGATTTGCCTGACCTGCACCATGCCCTCTTCCGCGCAACCACGTCCCGCCGGTCCCTTTGACGCCCAGCGGCAGCAGCTGCTGGCCCTGGGCCGGCTGACCGAGGCCCCGGCGGTGCAGGACGCTGCGGGATACAAGTCGTCGCAGAACGTCAAGGCGATCTTCTTCGACGCTCTGCCCTGGAAAGGCAAGCCCACCAAGGTCTTTGCCTGGTGGGGCCTGCCGGACGACCGCCAGGGCAAGGTGCCCGGCGTGGTGCTGGTCCATGGCGGCGGGGGGACCGCGTTTAAGGGTTGGGTCACCCGCTGGAACGACCACGGGTTCGCCGCCATCAGTATTGCCGTGGAAGGACAGATCGACAAAAAGGATCCCTCGGCACTCAGCGGCGTCATTCCCACCGGCTGGAAACAGCATGCTTGGTCCGGGCCTTGCCGGAAAGGTATTTACCACGATTCGGCCGAACCGCTTGAAGACCAGTGGATGTACCACGCCGTGGCGGACACGATCCTGGCCAACTCGCTGCTGCGTTCGCTGCCGGAGGTGGATGCGGACAAGGTCGGCTTGATGGGCATCTCCTGGGGTGGGGTGATCACCAGTACGGTCGTCGGTATCGACGATCGGTTTGCCTTTGCGATCCCGGTGTACGGCTGTGGGCACTTGTTCGATGCCCCGAATCACTACGGCCGCTCGCTGGGCAATGACCAGCTGTATAAAAAGGTGTGGGACCCCATGGTGCGATTGAGCAATGCCAAGATGCCGATCCTCTGGTTCTCGTGGCCACAAGATTTGCACTTCCCGCTGGACTGCCAGGCGGCCTCCTATCGTGCGGCTGGTGGCCCGCGGATGGTGACGCTGGTGCCCCGGATGGGACACGGCCACGGGCCAGCCTGGAACCGCAAGGAAGCGTACGCCTTTGCCGAGGCGATCGTGCAGAGCGGCGAGCCCTGGTGCCGCCAAACCGAATCGGAGACGGGCGAGCGTACCTGCCGCGTGGCCTTTTGGTCCCAAAAGCCGATCGACAAGGCCGTGTTGGTTTCGACCACCGACAGCGGGATCACCGGCCGTCGGAAGTGGGTCGAGTCGGCGGCCGAGCTGCAAAACAGCGGCCAGCAATGGCAGGCCACGGCCCGCCTGCCAGCGGGGACCACCGCCTGGTTCATCAACCTGGCCAGCGGCCCGCTGGTGGTCAGCTCCGATTTTCAGGAGATCAAAGACTAAGAAACGACGTAAAGTTCGCGATTTTGAGGGCAGATGATACAGATGATAGATAAAGATCCCGCAAGAGATGACGCGGACCCGTCTGTTCTTTTACCAGTCAGCAATTTGAGGACCGGGAGGCAACAGAGACAACCAAGGTGATTTTCCCCTGGGTCGACCCCGTTTCCGCTGCTTCACATGATCCGCTTCCCCAAAGCCAGCTAACACCGGTATTTTTCTGTGACGCATGAGGTTCAGATGAATTGTCGTCAAGCGAGCGTTGGTTTATTGGTGTCCGGTCTGTTTGGCGTCCTGTCGGTCGCTGCGGACGGCCGGGAACCGGACGCGATGTGGACCTACAAGCGGGCTGCGGGCGGGGATCTGCAGATGGCCGTTTTTTTGCCGGCAGACTACCAGGCGGCGAAGAGCTTTCCGACCTTCGTCGTGTTCCACGGCGGCAGCTGGCGGACGGGGGAGGCCAGCTGGCACTATCCGGATTGCGTCTACTGGAGCAGTCGGGGGATGATCGCGGCCAGTGTCGATTATCGGCTGAAAGACCGGGACAACGTGGAGGTGCCCCTGGAATGCGTCAAGGACGCCAAGTCGGCCATCCGCTTCTTGCGCAAAAACGCTGAGCGGCTGAAAGTCGACCCCGACCGGATCGTGGCCGCCGGGGGCTCGGCAGGCGGACAAATGGCCGCCGCCCTGGCGACGATCACCAGCCCCGACACCAACGACGACAGCTACGATCCGGCCATCTCCTGCCGGCCCGCGGCGGTGATTCTGTACAATCCCTATTTCAAGTGCCCGGCCCCGCTCTCCCCGCCCGAACATGTCGCCGCGGGGTTGCCACCCTGTATCACCTTCCTGGGAGATCAGGATCCAGCCATCCCGGTAAAGGGGGTGCGGGCCTTTCACGAGGCCCTGCAAAAGGCCGGGAACGTGTCGGAGTTTTACGTCGGAAAAGGAGGCCGGCACGGTTTCTGCAACGGACGGAATCCGCGAAACAAATTTTTTTATTGGTCGCTCGAACTGCAAGATCGCTTCCTGGTCAAACAGGGGATCCTCAGCGGACCGTCCAAGGTACAGATCCCCCCAGGTGTGGCTGCCGTGGGGGAAGGTGACTACGATGCATACCAGTGACCGGGTACCCTGGTCCCGGTGATCGCGGGCCGGCCCGTGCCATCCAAGCGGAGGCAAAACAAGCCGTTTCGGGCGGCAAGCGCTGCGGGGTTGCCGTGGGAAAAGAAAAAGGTGGGTGCAGCTCAAGACGGGGACCTGCCGCCAGGCGGTTTGTGGCTGGGTAGAATGAACGGGTAGGCGCAGAGGCGATTTACCAGGGAGCCAACACGATGACATCCAAGTTTGTGACCCGTTTGACCCTGATTGCCGCTCTTTTCTGGGCATACAGTCCCCGGCCGACCTCAGCCGAGCAAGCTCGACCGGCCAAACCGAATGTGGTGATGATCCTGACCGACGATGTCGGCTGGCAGGACGTGAAGTGCTACGACATCGACCGCCCCTCGCCGATGGAGACGCCCCACCTGGATGCCCTGGCGAACCGGGGGGTCCTCTTCTGGCAGGCGTACGCCCCGGCGCCTACCTGCGCGCCCACCCGCTGTGCGATCCTCAGCGGCAACCATCCGGCGCGGGCTCAGAAGACGCACGTGGTCGGCGGCGGGCCACCAGTGCCCTACCATCGGTCCAAGTTCCGCATGCTGCCCCCCTGGTACAGCGGGCGGATGCCTGCCGGCGAACGGACCCTGGCCAGGGTGCTGAGCGAGCATGGCTATGCGACCGGGCATTGCGGGAAATGGCACATGGCCATCGACCACCACGCCTTCCCGCAACCGGAAGACCAGGGCTTTGACTGGACGCGTCATCACCTGGGGACCACCGCGAAAATGCGCCCGCATCGGCTGACCGGCTTTGCCACCCACAAGCCGGACGATCCGTTTCGCCTGGACGAAAACGGCTTTGCCTATCACCAGAACAGCGAGGATGCGTTGACCTTTGTGCGGGAAAACATGGACCGGCCGTTCTTTCTGTATTACTGCACCTGGCTGGTCCATACCCCCATCCACACCCGCAGCAAGCAGCTGCTGGACAAGTACTGCCAGAAACTGGGTGTGGATCTTCCCGAAAACCCGGAGGAATGGAACGGCGCAGGACAGACCAATCCTTTTTACTGCGCCATGGTCGAGGAACTGGACTACTATCTGGGCCAGCTGTTCGACTACCTGCGGCAGACCGAAGACCCCCGCTGGCCAGGGCACAAGCTGAGCGAAAACACGTACGTTATTTTTACCTCGGACAACGGGGGGATGGAGCGGGTACCTGGGCAGATCATCACCGACAACGATCCGCTGGACCGCGGCAAGATCTCCCTGATGGAAGGGGGGACCCGCGTGCCGCTGATCATCACCGGCCCCCACATCCCCGCCGGAATCGAGTCGCATGCGATGGTCAACGGGCTGGACTTCTACCCCACCATCCTCTCCTGGGCCGGCATACCGCAGCCGGCCGGCAAGCGGCTGGATGGCTGCGACCTGGCCCCCCTCCTGTCTCAGAACCCGCAGGACCCCTCGCTGGTCCGCCAGGCGGACGGCCGCGTGCGCGACACCATGGTCTGGCACTTTCCCCACAGCGTGGCCCTGGAGAGCTCGATTCGAGTGGGAGACTACAAATTGGTCCGCAATTACGACCACGTGGGCAACGGGCAGACGGCTGAGCTGGAGCTGTACCGGCTGTACCAGACCGGGCAGGGCAAGCCGCTGCGGGTGGATATCGAGGAGGCGAACAACCTGGCCGAGTCACTGCCGGAAAAGGCACAGGAATTGAACCGCCGGCTGACCGAGATCCTGACCGAGATGAAAGCCAGTTACCCCTACTACAACCCGGATTTCCAGGGCCATCTCCCGCATAAACACCAGGTGCCCCGCGTGGTGGCTCACCAGCGCAACGGAAACGAGGTCCAATTCCGTTACCGCGAGCAGGGATCGAAGGTCGTAAGGGCCAACTTGATCTATACGCTCAATGGTGGTCAGCCGTCCGAAGAATGGTATCGCCAGCCTGCTCAACTAACGGCCGGCCACAAACTGGTCGCTCAGCTGCCCCCCGGCACGACGCATTACTTTATCAACCTGATTGACCAGCACAATTTTCTGGTCAGTTACCCGGAACCGATCGACATGGTGACCAAGGGCAAGACGGGGGCGAATTATTCTGAGCGGGCCTTGTCGGCGCCGCAGCGGAAGCCTGTTCCCCAGTCGACTGCGGCACAGCCCCCAGACCCGGCCCCACCCGCTGACTGATACGACGCTCATCTTCGCCCGCCACCGTTTTTCGTGTAGAGCAAACCTTGTAGAGCAAACCATTGTAGAGCAATCCATGTAGAGCAACCATTGTAGAGCAATCCATTGTAGAGCAATTGTCCCCAATTGCTCCTTCGCCAAAAAAACCGTCGTCGCGCGCCAGGACGTTTGTCCCCCCCAGCGGCCCAGCCGGCGATTCGCGCTCTGGCATCCTCACCTCCGCCTGAGCAATTGGGACAATTGCTCTACACTCTC